>JAFMQT010000389.1 GCA_017354515.1 Nocardia sp.
GGCCGCATTGATCGCCCCGCAGGCGGCCACCGCGCCGGCGGTACCGGGGCCGAAACAGCCTGTGGCAGAGGCTAAACCGATCTACACCCAGGATCAGTTCAACTCGGCGCTGAGTGTCGCGGCGACCCAGTTCGGCCTGGCCACCGGCATCGGCACCATCGTTGGCGGAATCGGCGGGGCGGTCGTAGGCTGCGCCTTCGGCGCGACCATCGGCGCCGCGGTCCTGCCGATGTTCTTCCTGGCCACCGGACCTGTCGGCTGCCTGGTCGGAACCGGCCTGGGCGCCACCGTCGGCCCGGTGATCGGCGCGTCGGCCCTCGGCATCCCGGTCGGCATCGCCAGTGCCGTCCAGATGGCCAACACCCTCAACAACCCGCCGAAGTCCTGATCCGATGGCATGTGCTGTGGTCCACCGCGGCGGACCACAGCATATGCCCGAATAACCCGAAATTTCCGGCAGTCCAGTCGATTCCGATACGTGCCCGCGCCCGGACGGTATACTTTTCCGGTCCGCCGCGACGCTGATCCGGCGTGCTCATCGACGATATGCGACCACCAGGAGCCCTGGAATACATGGCAGGCGCGAATCAATCCCAGCTTCGTACCGATATTCCCAATTCGGCACGGGTCTGGGATTTCTGGATGGGCGGCAAGGACAATTACGAAGCCGACCGCGCCGCCGGTGAGGCCGGACTGCGGATCGCCCCCTGCATCGAGGACATCGCGCGCGAATCCCGTGAATTCCTGATCAGGGCGGTGAGCTATCTGGCCGGCACGGCCGGTGTCCGGCAGTTTCTCGATATCGGGACCGGGCTGCCCACCATGCAGAACACCCACCAGGTGGCCCAGCAGATCGCGCCGGATTGCCGGGTGCTCTATGTCGACCATGATCCGGTGGTCATCGCCCATGCTCGGGCTATGCTGTCCAGCCGCACCGCCGAGGGCTCGACGGCCATCGTCAACGCCGATTTCCACGAGCCGGAGACGATTATCGCCGAGGCCCACCGATTCCTGGATCCGAGCCGCCCGATCGCGGTCATGTTCACCGGCGTCCTCGGCCACGCCCGCAGCTATCCGGATATGCTGCGCGTGGTGCGCACCATGATGGCCGCGGTGCCCTCGGGTAGCTACCTACTGCTGTCGGACGGTACCGACGACGATTCGGCCTATGTGGACCTGTGCGCCGAATACGCCAAAACCGGCGGTACGCCGTATGTTCCGCGCAGCCGCGCCGAAATCGCCGCCGCCTTCGACGGACTCGAACCGATCCCCCCGGGCTATACAAGCATCACCCGATGGGCCGGGGAATCGCAGGTACGCGAACGGGCGGCCGAAGTACCCGCCTACGGCGGGATCGCCCGCAAACCCTGACCCGGCTCCAGCCCTGCCCGCGCGCCAGGGTTGCTGCTCAGGCGAATCCGCACTGCGGCGATACAAGTGACCGGTCGACACTCGAATTTCGTACAGCCGCGCCCGGTTGATGGTTTCCACCTGGGAATATTTCGTCGAACTCAGCAAACACAGCAGGACATGGGGGTGTCCTACCCCGCCGCCTCGGACCGAGAATGCCCAGCGCAGGCGCGAATTTCGTGGTTTGCTAGGAGGATGCTGCATAGTTCGAGGGGAACCCGTCGGCGATCGGCGCCACGACTTGGCAGCCGTTCATCCACCAGCGCATTTCACACAGTCGAGGTATTTCGCACGGCACCAGCCTTCCCGCCCAACCGCGAGGACCCGTACATGACCTTCCCCGCTATCGGATATTTACGCAAAGACGTCTCCGGCGAGCAGCAGCGATGGGACGAGACCCAGATCCGCCGTCTGGCGAAGCGTTTGGGTTACAACTTGTGTAAGACGATCGTATTCACCGATCGCACACCGAATCCGGTGGGGCAGTTGATCAACACCGCGACCGGGACCGGCGCCGAGGCCCTGTTCGTGCCCAGCGCCGAACATTTCGACGGTGTGGTCCCCGCCGACCTGGTGAAGGTGACCGATGTGATCATCGTGGCCTCGCAGAGCACCTACGCGCGCTGGCCCACGGGGGAACTTCCGGTACTCGACCGCTGACCGGGGTGGCACTGGCACTACCCTGGGAACACTCGCGAGAATCCCGTATCCGGTTTCGGAGAGGGTCGTGAGCGTTCGCGGAGTATCGAGAAAGAAGTATCAGTGCGTCACCTCATCCGAGCGGCAGCCTTCCTGGTTCTGGCCGTATCTTCCACCGTGACCATGGCCCCGTCCGCCCTCGCCGATACCGGCCGGTCCGGGGTTGTCGCGGCCGAGCAGCCCGCCGCGCCGAGCACCGGTCCCGCTCAGCCGAATCCGGCCGCCCCGGTCGATCCTGGCAAGGAATATCTCAACGCGTTCGACGGTATCGCCGGTGCGTGGGCCAATGAGGCGGTCGTCGGCCAAGTAGTCGGCGGAGCGGCCGGTGCGGCGGTCGGATGTCCACTCGGCGCCGTCACCGGCGGCACCCTCACCATGCCCACGGTGGCGCTGACCCCGGTCGGCGTGGTCGGCGGATGCATTCTCGGCGCGAGTGCGCTCGGCTTCCTCGGCGGACTCGGCGGCGGCATGATCACCGGTGGTCCCGCGGCGGCCGACGCGGCCGGACATCAGTACGCCAACCTGCATTCCAAAGGGCTGGTCGCCCGGCAGATGCCGGTCGGCGCCCGCTGATCCGAGCCAGCACCGCACAGACCGAGAGAAATCATGAAGACTACCTTCCGAGCCGTCGCCACCTGTGTTCTCGCCGCGACCGCCATCGCCACCGCCACCGGAACCGCCTTCGCCCAGCCGAACCCGGTCCCCGCCGCACCCCACTCGAATTCGACCACCACCCAGCTCGCTCCGAATGTGGGCTACCGGGACGACCCCGTAACCGGAACCGCCCAGCTGCGCACGCCGATCGGTTCCATCGCGATCGGACCGGGTGCACTGGATGTCCGCGACGGCGCCGGCCGCACGGTGGCCGGCGCCCCGATCAACACGCGCGCCACCGATCGGTCGCCGGACCGCACACCGCCGCAGGCGCAGCCGGCCGCGACGCAACCGAACAACCCGATGTCCGATATCCACGAATCCGTGGAGGCCGCCGCCCCGCATATGGGTATGGCCATGGCCGTCGGCGCGGCGGCCGGATCATTGATCGGCGGCGTCATCGGCTGCCCGTTCGGTATGGCCACCGGCGGCACACTCGTCTCGGTCGCCAGCCTCGGCACCATGACCGTGCCCGCGATGGCGGCGGCGTGCATCATCGGAACCCTCGCGGTCGGCGGCGCCGCGGCCACCGTCGGCGGTCCCGCGGTCGCGATTCCGGTCGGAATCATCGCCGGCACACAGAAATACAACGAACTCCAGGCACAGCACGCCAAGGACGCACAAGGGGCGACAGCTCCCGCTCCGCCCGCGAGCTGATCATCCGGTCGGGCCGGCTCGAGCCGGATCGCCGAGCCGACCCGACTCGCCCAGGCCGAACCGGCGGCGATCCGGCGTGTCGGGGTGACGGTGTTCCGAGCCCGGAGGACAGTTATCCGAATGCCGAGCGAAACACCCGTGCACTGGCGGGACGAACCCCAAAATCACGACTACCCTGCCGCGGCGGACTATCTGGATCTGATCGCGGACAAGCACACCGTCGAGGCGATCGTCGACCGGCTGCGCAAGGCCGACATCGTCCACAAGAAGGCCAAGGACATCCTGCGCGCCGCCCGCCTGGATCTGCTGCCCACCGACAATCCGCATGTGCGCTCGGATTTGGACAAGATCGGCAAGGGTGAGTCCCTGTCACCGATCCTGCTGGTGCGCGGTGACCTCGGCAGCGGCGTTGCGACACAGATCGCCGACGGCTACCACCGGGTCTGCGCGTGCTACCACACCGACGAGAACACCGATATCCCCGTCAAACTCGTGACGCCGCCGCGCGGGAAGCCCGGCAAGAGCTCGGCCGGGAAGTCGAAGAAGTAGCCGGCGATGAGCTTCTCCACGCTCGCACTGGTGCTGATGCTGGGACTGGCGGGGCCACTGCTGGCGTGGCGCGAGTCCTGGCACATCCCGGTGATCGTGGGTGAACTGCTCGCCGGAATCATCTTCGGCACCACCGGATTCGGCGTGCTGCACCCCTCCGACGGCAGCTTCGCCTTCCTGGCCGATATGGGATTCGCGCTGGTGATGTTCGTGGCGGGAAGTCATGTCCCCGTTCGTGATCCGCGGGTCCGCTCGGCGCTCGGGATCGGGGCGCTGCGGGCGGTGCTGGTGGGGATCGTGGCCGCGGCCGCCGGATATCTGCTCGCCGCGTGGTTCGACACCGGGCACGGCGCCATCTACGCGGTACTGATCGCCTCGTCCTCGGCCGCGCTGACCCTGCCGATCATCGATTCCCAAGGGCTGCACGGTAAACCGGTGCTGGAACTGACCGCACAGGTGGCGATCGCCGACACCGCCGGCATCGTGGCCCTGCCCCTGGTGATCGATTTGACCCATGCCGGGCGCGCGACCCTGGGGGCGCTGGCGGTCGCGGGGTCGGCGGTGGTGCTGTTCGCTCTGCTGTGGTGGCTGGAACGGTCCGGCATCCGCAAACGCGTCCACAAGATCTCCGAGGATCGCAAGTTCGCGATGGAATTGCGGATCAGCCTAGCACGGCAGTTGTATTTCGTTGTCTCATAATCGATTCCGTTGATGTCGGAGCCGTCGCGCATGGGCTTGATGGCGTCTGCGCCACGCACAGGCGGCCAAGGCGTGGGTGAGGGTGCG
>JAFMQT010000390.1 GCA_017354515.1 Nocardia sp.
GCACCGGTCGCCCGTAGACCACCCGCCAGCGCCGTGCGCGCACCCCAGGCCAGGATCGCCGCGGTGAAACTATAGGGATCGCCGCCGGTGAGGGTCTGCGAGGCGAGTACCCGGCCGGAGTCGTCACTGGCATCGGCCACCACCCAGGAACGTGTGCGTGATAGAGCCTGTGGTGAGGGACCGCCGGTGGATCCCTTGACGATCTTGTTCAGCCCGCCGACCGCCAGCCGTTTGAGCGGATCCACCCGGGCGATCGCACCGGTGAGCGCGGTCGCGAACCGCATCGGCTGCGCGAGCGCACCCGCACCGGGAACCCCCAGGTAGACATCGATATCGCGCAGCTTCGGATGGGCGCGGGGCAGGGCCAGATGTTCCGAACCCGGAATAGATACGGCGGTGTGCCGGCGACCTTCGACATCGAATCCCCGGACGGTGGCCATATTCTGCTCGGTGAGCTTGCCCCCGCGCAGCGCGAAAGCGCGTTCGAACATCATCCCGACCACGGAAGCCTGTGTGCCGCCACTGGTTCCGGCATGAGACATGAAGTAGCCGATATCCGCGCGCACCGCCTCCGGCGCCTGTTCGAGGGCGAGTCCGGCGGCGAGATTACCTGGGACATAGTCGTATCCGAACGCGGTCAGCAGGCCGACACCTGCCGCGCGGGCCGGTTCGTCGTGGTCGAAGACCTTGCGGATGAACGGGCCCTCGCCCGTGGAGTCGAGGTAATGCGCGCCCGCGTCGATCGCCGCCGCGAGCGCCGCGTCGCCGAAGCGCAGGAACGGCCCGACCGTCGAGATCAGCACATCGCCCTTACCCAGCAGCGCCCGCACCGAGTCCGGATCGCCGGAATCGGCCACGGCGGTCTCGACCCCACCCAACTCGGCCGACAGCACCCGCAAGGCGCCGGCGTCACGCGCCGCCAGCAGCGGGGCGGCACCCTGTTCGACCAGGGTTTCCGCGATCAGACGGCCGGTATACCCGGTAGCTCCGAACAAGACGATCTTCGGCATATCCCGTTACCTATTCTCCTGCGTATCAGCACGATTCCCGGTCGGCCCCAGCATGCCACAGCGGTCTCGCGATCGACGGGGAGCGGTTATCCTGCCCCAATCAGATCGCAGTGCGCACCACGCCGGAAAAATGAGGTACCGCAAATGACCGACGCCCTACGGGCCAAGCCGATCCCGACCCAGCGCCCCGAGGACCGCGGCATTCCGGTGATCGGGCAGATGCTGGAGTTCGCCAAGGATCCACTGGCGATGCTGCAGCGCTCCTGGGATCACTACGGGCCGGTGGCGCCCATGCACGTGCTGGGCAAGACCACGGTCCTGCTACTCGGCCCGGACGCCTGTGGTGAGGCGTTGCTGAACCAGGACGAAGCACTCGTCAACGGTCCGGCGTGGACGCGGTTGGTCGGACCGTTCTTCGATGGCGGTCTGATGCTGCTCGACTTCGACGAGCACAAATTGCATCGGCGGATCATGCAGCGGGCCTTCGTCCGGCCACGCCTGAAGGCCTATACCGAACGGCTGCATCCGGCCATCGAACGCGGTGTGGCGCAATGGGATACCAGCGATCACTTTCCGGCGCACTGGAAGGTCAAGCAGCTGACCCTCGATATCGCCGCCGATCTGTTCATGGGCGGCGCGGCCGACACCTCCCCGGAGGAAATGGACCGGATCAACCGGTCGTTCATCGCCTGCGTGCAGGCCGCCGCCGGCGTCGTGCGCGGCAATGTGCCCTTCACCCGCTGGGGTAAGGCCTACCGCGGCAGGCAGGCCCTCGAGGATTTCCTGCGCCACTACCTGCCGATCAAACGCGCCGAACCCACCGACGACATCTTCTCGGTGCTCTGCCACATCGAGGACGAGGACGGCGCCCGATTCAGCGACGACGACGTCATCAACCACATGATCTTCCTGATGATGGCCGCCCACGACACCTCCACCATCACCACCTCCACCATCCTGCAGTACCTCGGCCAGCATCCGGAGTGGCAGGACCGGTGCCGCGAGGAGGCCCGCGCCCTGGGCCCCGCCCCGTCGATGTCCGAACTCGAAGATCTGGTATCGATCGACCTGGTCATGCGCGAGGCGCTGCGACTACGCGCACCCGTCCCGGTCGTGGTCCGCTACACCGTGAAAGACACTGTGATCCAAGGGGTTCGGATTCCCGCGGAAACCGATGTGATCATCGGAATCCAGTTCACCCATATGATGCCCCGCTATTGGAAGGACCCGCACACCTTCGACCCCGAACGATTCACCCCGGAGCGCCGCGAGGACAAATCACACCGCTTCGCGTGGGAGCCCTTCGGCGGCGGCGCACACAAATGCATCGGCATGCACTTCGCCGGCCTGGAGGTCAAGTCGATCATGCACCGCCTACTGCGCGACTATCACTGGCGGGTAGACCCCGACTACGTCCCGCCCATGGACTACCACTCGCTCCCCTTCCCCAAGGACGGTCTGCCCATCAATTTCGTCCGCAACTGATACCCGGTTCAGCGGTAGAGGCCGCGCAGCGCCCGGCAGGCGGCGTCGACGATCTCCTCCGTGGTCGCCTCGACGGCGCCGTCCAGCCAGGCGGTGACCAGTTCGGCCATACCTCCGATGAACAACAGTCCGGAGGTCTCGTCGGCAACCCGGCTGCGACCGGTATCGCCCAGCCAGGTGCGCGCATCGACCGCCGATTCGTGGGCCAGGTGGCGGAGCAGTTGGGTTCGGCGGCGGCGCAATTCGGGAATCGCCACCGATTCCACGATCGCGACCTGGGCCTTGCGCGGATCGGCCACCAGCAGTTGGACGAACGCGCTGATCGATGCCCGCATCCGGGCATCGGGATCGCCGCCGGCGGCATCGGCGGCAGTGCGGCTGGTGTCCTCGATTTCGGCCGCGATCTCGTTCAGCACGGCGTCGAGCAGTGCGTCGAGTCCGGTGAAACTCTCGTAGAAGTAGCGCTCACTGAGCCCGGCCTCGGCGCAGACGGCGGTCATCGTGGTTCGGGTCCCCGGATCGGCCCACACCGTCAGACCCGCTTCGAGCAGGCGGGACCGGCGTTCGGTGGCTCTTTCCGCGGCGGTCGCTCCGCGATAGACCCCTGATTGCACGGCCATGGCCCCAGCATGCCACAGCGAAATCGCCACCAAGGTTGACAGGACGCCCTTCCTGAATCACTCTTGACGTGAGTGCCATCACAGAGAGTACGAGGTGTCCCGATGACGGCCGATGCCCTGCAAACCAGGCCGATACCGACCCAGCTCCGCGAGGACCGCGGTCTTCCGCTGGTCGGGCAGGTCTTCGAGTTCGCCAAGGACCCGATGGCTCTTTTCCAGCGCTCCTGGGATCACTACGGTTCGGTCGCGCCGATGTACTCCGTCGGCCGCCGGGCCGCACTACTGCTCGGCCCGGATGCCTGCGGTGAGGCGCTGCTCAACAAGGATGGCGCGCTGGCCAACGGTCCGGCCTGGTCCCAGCTGGTCGGGCCGTTCTTCCACAACGGTCTGATGCTGCTCGACTTCGACGAGCACAAGCGGCATCGGCGGATCATGCAGCAGGCCTTCACCCGCCCGCGCCTGCAGGCCTACACCGAGCGGCTGCATCCGGCCATCGAACAGGGTGTGGCGCACTGGGACGCGAGTGAATCGTTCCCCTCGTACTGGAAGCTCAAGCAGCTCACCCTCGATATCGCCGCCGATTTGTTCATGGGCGGCGCGGCCGACACCAGCCAAGCCGAAATGGACCGCGTCAACCGGGCTTTCATCGCCTGCGTGCAGGCCGCCGCCGGCGTCGTGCGCGGCAATGTGCCCTTCACGCGGTGGGGTAAGGCCTACCGGGGTCGCAAGGTACTGGAGGATTTCCTGCGCCACTACCTGCCGGTGAAGCGGGCCGAATCCACCGACGACATCTTCTCGGTGCTCTGCCATATCGAGGACGAGGACGGCGCCCGGTTCAGCGACGACGACGTCATCAACCACATGATCTTCCTGATGATGGCCGCCCACGACACCTCCACCATCACCACCTCCACCATCCTGCAGTACCTCGGCCAGCATCCGGAATGGCAGGACCGCTGCCGCGCCGAGGCGCTCGAGCTCGGCCCGGCCCCGGCGATGACCGAGATCGAGGGTCTGGAATCGATCGACCTGGTCATGCGCGAGGCGCTGCGACTGCGCGCACCGGTCCCGGTCGTGGTCCGCTACGCGGTGAAAGACACTGTGATCCAAGGGGTTCGGATTCCCGCGGAAACCAATGTGATCGTCGCGGTCCAGTTCGGCCAGATGATGCCGCAGTACTGGACCGACCCGAATACCTTCGACCCCGACCGATTCGGCCCGGAGCGGCGTGAGGACAAATCACATCGCTTCGCGTGGGAGCCCTTCGGTGGCGGCGCGCACAAATGCATCGGCATGCATTTCGGTGGGCTGGAGGTGAAGTCGATCATGCACCGGGTGCTGCGCGACTATCACTGGCGGGTGGACTCCGATTACGTTCCGCCCCTGGACCACCACTCGCTCCCGTTCCCGAAGGACGGCCTCCCCATCACATTCGTCCGCAACTAGAAAAGCCTCGAAATATACGACAGCGCCGCCGGATTCGATTCCGGCGGCGCTGTCGTGTGCTCAGCGTCGTGGGTTCGGCTCAGCGGTCTTCGTCGGTGTAACGGATGACGCCGCGAATATTGCGGCCCTCCAACATATCCCGATAGCCGTCGTTGATCTGCTCGAGTTTGTATGTGCGGGTGACCATATCGT
>JAFMQT010000716.1 GCA_017354515.1 Nocardia sp.
GCGGGCGCCGCCTTCGCGGTCAGTGCCGCCCGCACCCGGCTCGGCGGCTCGGCGGCAGCGGGGATGCGCCACCGAAAGTGCGCGATTACAACGGAATTGGATCGTGTCGCCGATATCTGGGAGGTGGCCGAGCGTTACGGCCTCGCTCTGGCCGAACTCCTGGGCGCGGCACGGGCAGACCTCGGCGAACGGATGCGCTTCTGTGATCGTACGGCCGCGGCACTGGCCGGTGCCCGGGCGAGTGCGGGTGTGCTGGCCGGTCTCCCTCTCCTCGGGATCGCCCTGGGGCAGTTGATGGGTGCCGATCCGATCCACATCCTGGTGAGCCGGGGAGTCGGATCGATAATCCTCCCTCTGGGCGCCGGATTCATCGGTGCCGGGCTGCTTTGGGCCGATGTCATCACCCGGAAGGTGCGGGTATGAGCGGGATACCGATGGCTGGGCTACCGATGGCGCTGCTGTGGGCGGCTGCGGCTCTGTTGATCCTGCCCGGCCGGGTCGCCCCTGTGGCGCGGCTGTGCACCGCGCGCGAGGCGCCGCTGCGCACCGGACAGGCCGGTCCTCGCGCACCATCGGACCCGTTGGCGATCGCGTCGGCGCTCGACCTGCTCGCGTCATGTCTGCGTGCGGGATTGCCTGCCGCGCAGGCTGCTCGGGCGGTGGTCCCGATCGCACCGGACCCCTTCCGGTCGGCACTGTTGCGGGCCGCGGATCTGCTGGCCCTGGGGGCCGATCCGGTCACCGCCTGGGATCGTGCGGCTCAGGAGGCGCCGACCGCCGAGATGAACAATCTGGCCCGCCTGGTGCGACGATCGTCGAGGTCCGGCGCGGCGCTGAGCAGTGGTGTCGCCGAATTGGCTCAGCAGTGCCGCGGTGAGGTCGAGGACGCCGCCGCGGCCCGTGCCGAACGGGCGGGCGTGCTCATCAGTGGTCCGCTCGGTCTGTGCTTCCTGCCGGCCTTCATCTGCCTGGGCATCGTGCCGGTCGTCGCGGGCCTGGCCGGTCGGGTACTGGGCGGTGGGCTTTGGTGACCGGTCAACGGATTCGGCGCGGATCGGCCGCGCCGATCGGAGAGAAAGGGGAGACCGATGCCGACTGTAACGGAATCGGTTGTGCGGGAGCTTCGATCACGGCTGATCCTGGCCGCCGTAGCCGAGGACGGAATGTCCACGGCCGAGTATGCGATCGGTACGGTGGCGGCCGCCGCGTTCGGTGCGGTCTTGTACACCGTCGTGACCGGGGATTCGATCGTCAACGCACTGACCAAGATCATCGACAAGGCGCTGAACACGTCGATGTGAACGCGGTCGGTTCGTGCGGGGACCGCCGAATTCTGCGGTGTGCCACCGAGTCCGGTGCGGTGACGGTCGAGGCCGCGATCGCGCTGGCGGCGCTGGTCGTGGTGGTCGTGCTCTGTCTGGGCTCCCTATTGGCGGCGTCGATGCAGATCCGCTGTATCGACGCCGCCCGGGAAGCGGCGAGGCTGGCCGCTCGCGGAGCCGAAGCCGACGCGGCCCCGGCGGCGCATCGGGTAGCC
>JAFMQT010000717.1 GCA_017354515.1 Nocardia sp.
GAGGACGAACTCGCGCGGGTCCCCGAGATCGTCACCCGGGGCGCCTCGTATCAGCGTCAGCGCCGGGTGGCCGCGGCCTCCCAGGGGGATCTGGTCGCGGTGGTCGATGCCTTGGTCAAGGAACTGCACGGCTGAAAATGACGCAGGTCACGATTGTCGTCGTTGATTCGGCTGGATGAGCATCGGCGTTAATCATGCGTTTACGATGATCGGATGCTGCTCGACGATCCGCGTTCCGACTTCGGTGGTGACGAATGCCACGGAAGGCCCGGCGGGCCGCGGATCCCGTGGCCGCGAATCCGGATCTGGGGGTCACTGACCGCGGTCCTCGTGCTCCTGATCGGGTTGCAACTTCTGGCCTCGCACAACGGTTTCGAGGGGCCGCTGCACAGTTTGTGGCAGGACTACGTCGGCACCCCGAAATCGATGACCATGCCGTGGGCCGGACTGGCGCTGGCGCTGGTCGGACTGTCCTGGCGGCGGCGTCTCATCACACTGGGTTTCGCGCTGGTCATCGATGCGATCTGGGCGGTGCTGCGGGTCGTCGCGGGCGGATCGCCGGCCATCGGCAACGGCGCGATGATCACGCTGACCGGGCTGGCGCTGGTGGCCTGGCTGTGCTGGGAGGGGGTCGAGCAGCGCAACGCGCTGCGGGCCTGGGCACTCGGCGTCCTGCTGATCCTGGCGACCAAGATCGGTGACGTCTGGTTGCACATCACGATCATGGCCGGACCGGCCGTGCGCGATCGCTATGTGGTGCTGGCCGATCACGCCTTCGGCGAACCCTCGTGGGTGATGGGCCGGGTGCTCGATGCCCTGAGCCCGGTGCTGCCCGCCGTTCTGCACTGGGTCTATATCGAACTTCCGGTGGCGGCGATGGTGGTGGCGGCGTGGCAATTACGCCGCGTGGTCAGCGACAATCTGTGGCCCGGGCACTATCTGGTGCGCACCTTCCTGGTGCTGGGTGTGGTCGGTCCCGTGGTGTACCTGGCGTTCCCGGTGGTCGGTCCGATGTTCGCCTTCGCCGCCGACGGTCACGGACTGCAGGTGGGCAACTACTGGCCGCATACGGTGCCACCGATCGACTATCGGCCCTCGCCCATGGGATTCGACCGATTCACCCCACGCAACTGCATGCCGTCCATGCACACCGCCTGGGCGACCGCCGTCTTCCTGCACTCGCGCCGCGACACCGACGGCAATCCCGCCCCCCGGTGGTTGCGCTGGGGTGGCGCTTTCTGGTTGGTGTGCACGCTCGCCGCGACCCTCGGATTCGGCTTCCACTACGGAGCGGATCTGCTGGCCGGAGCGGTCCTTTCGCTGACCGTCGAATCGGTGCTGCGCGAACCCGGGCGCGGCTGGGATACCCGGCGGACGGTCCTGGTCGGTTCGGGTGTGCTGCTGCTGACCGCGCTGCTGCTGTCCTACCGTTATATGGCGGTGTGGATGGCCGAATACCCGTTCGAGGCCGGTGTGTCGGTGCTGGGCGCGGTCGCCGGATTCGCCTGGGCGTTCGCCCGGACCTGGTTCGCGCGCG
>JAFMQT010000391.1 GCA_017354515.1 Nocardia sp.
TCATCGACCTGATCTGCTACCGCCGCCGCGGTCACAACGAGGGCGATGACCCGTCGATGACCCAGCCGTACATGTACGACGTCATCGACACCAAGCGCAGCGTCCGCAAGTCCTACACCGAGGCGCTGATCGGTCGTGGCGATATTTCGATGAAGGAGGCCGAGGACGCCCTGCGCGACTACCAGGGCCAGCTCGAGCGCGTCTTCAACGAGGTCCGCGAACTGGAGAAATACCCGCCGGAGCCGAGCGAATCGGTCGAGGAGGAGCAGACCGTTCCCGGGACCGTGGTCACCGCGGTCGACAAGACGGTGCTGCAGCGCATCGGCGACGCGTTCATGAACCCGCCCGAGGGTTTCGCGGTGCATCCGCGCGTGAAGCCGGTCCTCGAGCGCCGCCGGGAGATGGCCTACGAGGGCAAGATCGACTGGGCCTTCGCCGAGTTGCTGGCCTTCGGAACCCTGATCGACGAGGGCCGCGCGGTGCGTCTGACCGGCCAGGATTCGCGCCGCGGCACCTTCACCCAGCGGCACGCGGTGGTCATCGACCGCACGACCGGGGCCGAGTACACCCCGCTGCACAACATCGGCAGCAAGAATCCGGGGTGGTTCGCGGTGCACGATTCGGCATTGAGCGAATACGCCGCGGTCGGTTTCGAGTACGGGTACTCACTGGGCAATCCCGACGCATTGGTGTTGTGGGAGGCCCAGTTCGGTGACTTCGTCAACGGCGCCCAGTCGATCATCGACGAGTTCATCTCCTCCGGCGAGGCCAAATGGAGTCAGCTCTCGGAGGTCGTGCTGCTGCTGCCGCACGGTCACGAGGGCCAGGGCCCGGACCACACCTCGGGCCGGATCGAACGGTTCCTGCAGCTGTGCGCCGAGGGCTCGATGACGGTGGCGGTCCCCTCCACCCCGTCGAACTACTTCCACCTGCTGCGCCGGCACGCGCTCGACGGCATCCGCCGGCCGATGATCGTCTTCACCCCGAAGTCGATGCTGCGCAACAAGGCCGTGGTCTCCAACGTTTCGGACTTCACCGATACCAAGTTCCGCTCGGTACTCGAGGAGCCGACCTACGAGAGCGGCGACGGCGATCGCAACAAAGTCACCCGAATCCTGCTGACCAGCGGCAAGCTCTATTACGAACTGGCCGCGCACAAGGCCAAGACCGGTCGCGAGGATGTGGCGATCGTGCGGATCGAGCAGCTGTACCCGATCCCGTCCTACCGGCTCAACGAGAAGCTGGCCTCCTACCCCAATGCGACCGAGGTGGCGTGGGTGCAGGAGGAGCCGGCCAACCAGGGCGCATGGCCGTTCTTCGGCCTGAACCTGCCGGAGATCCTGCCGGAGCGGTTCGCCACCCTGCGGCGCATCTCCCGCCGCGCCATGTCGGCCCCGTCCTCGGGTTCGTCGAAGGTGCACGCGGTGGAGCAGCAGGAAATCGTCGACGAGGCGTTTTCCTGAGTTGGTCCGCCGGATGAGTTAGTTCCGCCGTTTCGAAGCCGGGCCGGGCCACGCTCTCGAGAGTGTGGCTCGGCCCAATTTTCGTTTCGGTGCCCATCTGTCGAGACCTCTCGACAATCGCCGGCCGCGATAACACCTTGCCGCCCGAAGTTCCACGCCGTATATTCGGCGTGGAGTATTTGATACGGGCTATGTCAGAGCGGACTGGTACCGTCCGACATCGGTCAACGGAGGGAGTAGCGAGAACAATGTCCAAGCAGTCGGGTGCCACGCTGACGCCGATGGCGATCGCGGTTCTCGCGCTGCTACAAGAGGCCCCGATGCATCCCTACGAGATGTACCAACTGCTGCTCAAACGCCGGCAGGACAACCTCGTCAAGATCCGTCCCGGCTCGCTCTATCACACGGTGACCCGGCTGGCCGAACAGGACATGCTGTGCGCCGAGGGCACCGAGCGGGAGGGCAACCGGCCCGAACGCACCACCTATCGGATCACCGAATCCGGTACCGCCGCACTGCGGTCCCGCATCTCCGACATCATCCGAAAGCCCATTCGCGAGTACCCGATTTTCCCTGTCGCCGTGGCGGAATCGCACAATCTGTCCGCTGACGAGGCCGTCGCGCTGTTCGAAGAGCGCATCGGCTGGCTCGATAACGACGTCATGGAATTCGAGGCCATTCGCGGCTGGGCCGAATCCCATGCGGTGCCCCGCCGGTACTGGATGGTCATCGACCTGCTCCGCGATCAAACCCTCAGCGAGGTCCGCTGGCTGCGCCGGCTCGTCGCCGAGATCCGCGACGGTTCCTTGCCGTGGGAGGAATTCGACGAGTCCGGAACCCGTTTACCCCATCGAACCGGTGATCTCGGGCACGACTGGGGTAAGGCACTGACCGATGAGGTGCTCGCCCACTTGAGGGAAGGCGGTGCGAACACTGCCGACCACTGACCCGGACCGCATCGACGCGGTATCCGACCCATCCACAACGTCTTTCCCCCTCGCCGTGACGACCGGTACTACGACGGCGATCAGAACTCTTCGAACAGAGATACGACTATGAGTAAAACCCGCAATCCGTGGCTGGCGCTGAGCGCGCTGGTGGTCGGATTCTTCATGATCCTGCTGGACATGACCATCGTCGCGGTCGCGAACCCGGCGATCATGTCCGACCTGCACACCGATATGAACAAGGTGATCTGGGTCACCAGCGCCTATCTGCTGACCTATGCGGTGCCGCTGCTGGTCACCGGCCGCCTCGGGGACCGCTTCGGCCCCAAGAACATCTACCTCGCCGGTCTCGCGGTCTTCACCCTGGCGTCGCTGTGGTGCGCGGTATCGGGTTCGATCGAGATGCTGATCGCCGCGCGCGCGGTGCAGGGGCTGGGCGCGGCGCTGATGACCCCGCAGACCATGGCGGTCATCACCCGCACCTTCCCACCGGATAAGCGCGGTGCGGCCATGGGCATCTGGGGCGGTGTGGCCGGTTTGGCGACACTGGTCGGGCCGATTCTCGGTGGTGTCCTGGTCGATTGGCAGGGCTGGAACTGGATCTTCTACATCAACGTCCCGATCGGTGTGGTCGCCTTCGCGCTGGCGGTGTGGCTGGTGCCGAATCTGGAAACCCATCAGCACACCTTCGATTTCATCGGCGTGGCGCTCAGCGCGGTCGGAATGTTCCTGCTGGTCTTCGGAATTCAGGAGGGCAATACCCGGCACTGGGACGCCTGGATCTGGGGCATGATCATCGCCGGGCTGGTGGTACTGGCCCTGTTCGTGGTCAATCAAGCCCGCAATCACCAGGAACCACTGGTTCCGCTGAGCCTGTTCCGGGATCGCAATTTCTCCATGTCGAGTATCGCGATCGCGGCCATGGGTGCGGCCATCACCGGCCAGATGGTGCCCGCGTACTTCTATCTGGAAGCGGTTCGCGACTATACGCCGACCCGGGCGGCGCTGGTCTTCGCGCCGATGGCGGTTCTCACCGGTATCAGCGCGCCGATCGTCGGCAAACTCTCCGATCGGATGCCGCCGCGAGTGTTCCCGACCATCGGTTTCGCGGTGTTCGCGGCGTCGATCTTCGGATTCGCGGCACTCATGAAACCGGACAGCTCGATCATCTGGTTCCTGGTCGTCGCGGGCGTCGCCGGATTGTCCAATTCGTTCATCTGGGCGCCACTGGCCTCCAACGCCACGCACAATCTGCCGATGCACCAGGCCGGCGCCGGCGCCGGGGTGTACAACACCACCCGCCAGGTCGGTTCGGTGCTGGGCAGTGCCGCCATCAGCGCGCTGGTCTCCAGCCGGATGACGGCCCAGGGGCTGGGCGGCGGCTCGTTCAGCGAGGGCGGCGGCGCCACGACCGGCCACATTCCGCCGCACATCATCGACAAGTTCAGTACCGCACTGAGCCAGTCGATGCTGCTCCCCGGGGCGATCCTGTTGATCGGCGTGGTGGCATCGGCGCTGTTCGTCAGCAAACGCAAGCCCCCAGCACCAGCCGGTGAAGCCGCCGAAAGCGTTGCGGCACAAGCACAGTCGAGTGCCGAAGCTCCGGTCGCACTCGCCGCGACGACACCCGCCGCCGCGAGCCCGCAGGGCGCGCTCACCGACGGGCAGGTGCCGCCGCTGCGGGTGCGGGTGCACCGCGAGGACGGACGCCCGGTCGCCGCGGCCGTACTGACGCTGATCGACCAGCGCGGGCATCAGGTCGCCCGGGCCACGGGCGATGACACCGGCGTCTACCGGCTCGCCGCACCTGCCACCGGCCAGTATGTGCTGATCGCCTCGGCCGCGGGGCATCAGCCCACCGCGGTCGGTGTCACCGCCGACGGCCGGACGGCGCCACTGGAGGTGGTGCTGGCCGGTGACGGTGAGTTGTCCGGGGTGGTCACCACCGATTCCGGGCAACCGCTGGCCGGGGTGCGCATCACCGTGACCGATCCGCGCGGTGAGGTGGTGGGCACCGCGGTGACCGGCCCAGACGGCGCCTACACCTGCCAGGGCACGGTCGCGGGTACCTACACGGTGGTCGCGATGGCCGAGAACCGGCAACCGCACGCCTCGACCCTGACCGTTCCGGATTCGGGCACATTGCGCTACGACATCGGACTCGCCTCCATGGCGGCATTGAGTGGCCGCGCCCTGGCCGAGTCGGCGGCGGTCGTCAATGCGCATGTGTCGGTGCTGGATTCGGCGGGCGAGGTGGTGGGCTCCGCGTTCACCGATGCCGAGGGCGGCTTCCGGATCGCGGACCTGCCCGCCGGGGAGTACACCGTGGTGGCCCG
>JAFMQT010000102.1 GCA_017354515.1 Nocardia sp.
GGACCGGACCTGCGGGGTGATCGGCGGGGCTCTGGATGGCCTCGCCGAGGTGATCCGGGCCGCGAAGATCGCGGTGTTCGCCGAATTGGCCGGGCTGGCAGTCAGTTACGGTACGGCGCTGGCGGGTGCCATTGCTACCGACGGTCTCTCGCTGGCCTTGGCGGAGGCCGCCAAGGCCGCTGCGCGAAAACTGTGCAGCGCACTGGAACAGATGCTGCTGGCCGAGATCCTGAACAAGGTCATCGACCAGGCGATCAAACCGCTCGAGCACGTGATCGACAATTTCGTGCACGGCGCCCTCTTCGACGCCGCGCGCGATGCTCTCGACGTCCCCGCCACGAACCAGTTGCGGGTAGATCCCGACGAGATCGACCGCTACGCAAACGTATTCGATGATCTGGCCGACGATATTCTCGGCCACGGGCAGCGATTCGCCGATCAGGCCGGTCGGCTCACCTTCACCATGCCCGACCCACTATCCGGCCTGCCGCCCGGATCATCGGCACCGGAACTGCCCGAATCCGGTGGTGGCCCGGTCGGTTCGCCCGGATCGGGTTCGACTCCGGTGCCGCCGCCGGGCGTCGCCCCGCAACCGGCGATGCAGCCGGCAGACGCTCTGACCACCGCGCCCGCATCTACTTCAGCCCCCGGGGATGCCGGCGCGACCGGGGATGCGCCGCTGGCCGACGGCCCGGCCGCGGGGCACTCCGCGCTGTCTGCTGCTACGAACGATGGCCCGCGATCGGACCCGTGGGATGTGGCGAAATCCGCGGCGATGCACGGAGGTTCGCAGACGACCGCGGGTACCGGCGGCACACCGCATCCGCTCGGAGCCTGGGCCGGTGGTGATTCGATAGCACCCGATTCGGCACCGTCCGGGTCGCTGTCCGGTGGCGCGAACGATCCCACCGGACAACATCTTCCCCCCGCCGATGAGGTACCCGCGACCGATTCCGCGCCGCCGCAGACGAATACGGCGGGTGTGGCTCCGGACGGGCAGGCACCGTTAGACCAGCTCCCGGACCGACCGCTCTCGCACACCCCCGGTTCCGATTTCACGGCCCCCGATCGGGCCGGGCCTGATCCAGCGGATGCCGATCAGTCCGCGGCCGATCAGCTCGGCACCGATCACCAGCAGAGTTCCGCCCTGCCCAAGATGCCGAGTTCGGCACCGAACACCCCCTGGCGATCGCGACGTTCGAGGAGGGCGGGCCGATCGAGGGCCCACGGATCTCGAGCCGGCCGCAGCGATGCCACTCCGTCGGCCGGGACGGGACCGACCAGCGGAACGCCGTGGGGTGGTCAGCGGCCCGGCGCGGGTGTGAGTGTGGACGGTGCGGCGGCCACTCCGTGGTCGGTGGCCGGGTCCGGACGCACGCCAAGCGGTTTCGAGCCCGCCGACCCCACGGTGGGGCAGCCTGCCGTCGACACGGCGAGGCAGACGCCCCCCTCGCGCCCAACGGTTTTCGCACCGGACGCGGCTGGGCCGAACCGGGAAGTCCGAAAGAGCTGGATCACGGCGGCGAATGCGGAGGGCACCGCGGAATCGAAGCGGCAACAGCGCGGGGGAGAGGACCCGGCGCGACCGGTGGGTCCCTGATTCCACCGGTCGCTGTCCCGAAGGTGGGATCCGCCAGGATGATGAGGACCGGCGGATCCCGTACACAATGTAACACTATATAACGGCCCATTAACTAAAGTACCGATGGTTCGCGGTGCAGAACGCCTGGCCGGCCACCGAACCGCGCCAAATTTCTCAGTGCTGGGAATAGTGTGCCCGCCAATGGAAATGGCGGATGTCTATCGTTCGATGAGTCGAGTGCGGCGAAAGGGAAGTCCAGGTGTCAGCGGCCGAGGACGCGTTCTACACGGGTGTGCAATCACTGGGGGTGGTTGCCGGTGGGGTTCGTAATGAGGAGAACGCGCTGGCGGCCTTCACCGCCGCCACCGATCTCGATCCGGATATGTGCGATGCCTGGCTGGGGCGCGCGATGGCGGGGGAGATCACCTCGGAGGTGATCTACGGCGCCTACCGGTCCTCCCACAATCTGTACCGTGACCAGCAGCGTGCCGGTCTGGTCGACCGGGCACTGTGGTGTCAGGTCGAACTGGGCATGTACGGGCTGCGGGTGGCGATGGCCGACCGCGATCAGATCGCGATCGCGCAGGCCTGCTCCTACGCTCAGGGCGGGGAATGGGAGGAGGCCGCGAGCATCCTGGAACAGATTCCCCCCGACGATGTCTCCGATTTCGTCCGAATGTCGCTGTACTTCCGTACCGAACGCTGGCCCGATGTGCTCGCCGCCCGGCAGCGCAAACCCGCGCTCGACGACGGGTTGCTCGATATCGCCGCCGAACTGATGACCGCCGAGGCGCTGGCCCGTACCGGGCGCATCGGTGAGGCCCTGCCCCGCACCCAGCGCATCGTCGAGGAGAGCGCCTCGGGCAATCTCTCCTACATCTGGGCCGACGCGCATTTCCTGCACGGAATGCTGTTGCGGCACAACGGCGATCAGGAAGCCGGCGATAGGATCCTGGCCGGTCTGCAGGGTTCGGCGTTGTGGCCGGACCGGCCGCTGTGGCAGCGCGCGGTCAAGGACAAGACCTACCGCTTCGATGTGGTGACCGCCGAGGTCATCGACTCGCGGACCGATGCCTGGGATCCGTCCTCGGGCGATGATCCGGCCGCCGTCGCCGCGAACGCCGCCCAGGCCGAGCGGGACACCCTGCTCGAGCAGGCCTCGGATCTGCTGTCCGCGCAGATCGGCATGGATTCGGTGAAAGAGCAGGTGGATCGGCTCAAATCCGGTGTGCTGATGGATCAGGTTCGCGCCAAACGCGGTCTGGCGGTCGAATCCAAGACTCAGCATCTGATTTTCTCCGGTCCGCCCGGAACCGGTAAGACCACCATCGCCCGCGTCATCGCGAAGATCTTCGCCGGACTCGGCGTGGTCGAGAACTCCGATGTCATCGAGGTCTCGCGCAACGATATGGTCGGCACCCACCTGGGCCACACCGCGCCGAAAACCAACGCGCTGATAGATTCCGCGCTCGGCGGGGTGCTGTTCATCGACGAGGCCTACACCCTGATCCAGGAGGGCCTTTCCGGGGGTGACGCGTTCGGCAAGGAGGCGGTCGACACTCTGCTGGCGCGGATGGAGAACGATCGCGACAAACTGGTGGTCGTGATCGCCGGCTACGACGATCAGATCGACCGATTCCTGGCCTCCAACGAGGGGCTCGCCTCCCGCTTCACCAAACGCATCCGTTTCGCCAGCTACGAGGCCGATGAACTGGTACAGATCGCCGATACCATTGCGCACAAGAAGGATTCGATCCTGTCCGAGGATGCCCGGGAGGTGCTGCGCGAGCGTTGTGCGCAACTGTCGCAGCAGACCCGCAGCGGGCGCCGGCTGATCGACCTGGCCGGTAACGGTCGCTTCGTCCGTAATGTCGTGGAGGCCGCCGAGGCCGAACGGGACTATCGGTTCACCCGGGACAACGCCGATATCGCGAATATGACCAACGAGGAGCTGATGACGGTCGGCGCGGACGATATCGCCGCCGCGTTAGCGGGTCTGGCCCCCACGAGCTGATTCATGCCGCGCTTCCGGGTGGTGACCAAACACCAGATCTCGGGGTGGCGGTTTCTGCTGCGCCGGATCGAACACGCGCTGCTGCGTCGCGACGCGTCGATGGTCGACGATCCGCAGCGTGGGCGTTCCACCGCGCTGTCCGTGGGAATCGCCTTGACCTGTGTGATCATCGCGGGTTCGGCGGTGCTGGCGTTCTTCAAACCGGCCAAGCAGGTCGGTGATTCGCCGATCATCTCCGAACAGGGATCCGGGGCGCTGTTCGTGCACGTCGACAGTAAGGACAGCCGGCTGTATCCGGCGCTGAATCTGGCCTCGGCGCGGCTGATCACCGGATCGGCCGCCAATCCGGTGCCGGTCACCAAGGAGGAGTTGGCGAAATATCCGCGCGGGCCGGTGGTCGGAATTCCCGGCGCGCCCGGCGTCATGTCCGATACCGGTAGCCGCGATTCCTCCTGGGCGGTCTGCGATACCGCTCGGCTGGGTGCGGCCGCGCCGATCGACAGTAAGACCGGACTGCCCGCGGCCGGGGCGAATGTGTTCAGCACCGTGGTCGGCGGACCGCTCACCGTCGGCCAGGGCGGCGACAGTCCGATCTCGCCGATGACCGACAACCAGGCCAGGCTGCTCAGTGAGGGGGGTGAGACCTGGCTGGTCTACCTCGCCGGGGATCGTGGCGTGGTGCGCGCGAAGATCGACCTGCACGACTCCGCGGTCACCCTGGCACTGGGGATCGATCCGACCGCGACGGTGGCGGAGGCGTCCAAGGGGCTGATCGACGCCATTCCCGAGGCGCCGCCGCTGCAGGTGCCGAATGTGCCCGGTGCCGGTCAACCGGAAATCCTCACCGGCGGTGCGACCGCGCAGATCGGGTCCGTGGTGACCGCGGCCAGCCCCGGTCGTCCCGCCGCCTACTACCTGGTGTCTCGTTCGGGTCTGGTGCAGGTCGGTTCGGTGCTGGCGGCGATGATCCGCAACTCCAATTCCCGTGGCGCCGTGGCGAGTATGACCGTCGGACCCGATGTGGTGGCCCGCAATCTGCATGCCGGGTCCTGGCCGGGGACCGCGGCGTATCCGGCCCGCCCGGTCGCGCTGGCCGACCCGAACGACCGCGCGGTGACCTGCTACCACTGGTCGCGCGGCGCCACCGACAACAATGCGGTGACCCAGGTGCTGATCGGGCGCAAACTGCCGCTGACCACGTCGGAACAGAGCGGGATCGTGCCGCTGGTGACCGCGCCGTCCTCACACGGCGCCACCGCCGATACCGCGTACATGCCCCGCACGACCGGACGTTTCGTGCAGCTCACCGGCACCAATACGAATTCACCACTGCGCGAATCGCTGTTCTGGGTCTCCGACAGCGGTGTGCGGTACGGCATCGATACCTCGCCCGAGGGGGACGACCAGACGTTGTCCAGTCTGGGGCTGACGGCACAACCGATCCCCGCGCCGTGGAGCATCATCTCGTTGTTCGCGGTCGGCCCCACCCTGTCCCAGCGTGACGCCCGGATCGAACACGACGGTGTGGCGCCGGACCGGGCCGCGGTCGGAATTCCGGACAAGAACAGCGGAGGCACCTCGTGACGACCACCCGGCGCTTCGTGCGGCCGGCGCGCGCGATCAAGGGACCCAAGGCGCCCGCGGTGACCGAACTGCGGCTGCAACCGCCCACCGAACTGCCCAAACCCGTTCCGCCATCCCGGATCAAGATGATCATGCCGGTGGTCATGATGGCCGGAATGGGCGGCATGATGGTGATGATGTTCCGCAACGGCGGTTCGCTCTCACCGACCATGATGTTCTTCCCGATCATGATGGTCGTGTCGATGTTCGGAATGATGGGCGGCGCCCTCAGCGGCAACAGCGGCGGCTCGGCCGGTCTGAACGAGGAACGCAAGGACTATCTGCGCTCGATCGCCGACAACCGCAAGACGGTTCACGAATCCGAGACCGAGCTCTACGACTATCTGCGCTACACCCATCCCGGCCCGGCCGAGCTGTCCCGGCTGGTCGGCGGAAAACGCATGTGGGAGGTGCAGGTTTCCAGTCCGCAGTTCCTGCGGGTGCGGGTCGGGCGGGGCCGGATCGCCAACCAGGTGCGGGTGATCGTGCCCGAGGCGGCGCCGACCTCCGATCTGGATCCGGTCGGCGTGGTCGAGGTGACGCGGTTCGCCAAGGCCTACTCCACGGTCGGTGGTATGCCGGTGGCGATCAATCTGCTGTCGGTGCCGCAGGTCGGTTTCGAAGGTGACCCGGCGGCGATGGCTGCGCTGTTGCGCGCCATGCTCGCCGAGGTCGCCGTGTTGCACGGCCCCGATCAGGTGGCCGTCGCGGCGGTGCTGGCCGATCCCGAAGCACCGCAGTGGAGTTGGTTGAAATGGCTGCCGCATACGCAGCATCCCAGCGACACCGACGCGATCGGTTCCAGCCGGATGGTGTATCGGACGGTGGCCGAACTGCGGGCCAAGGTGCTCGCCGGCCTCAACCGCGGCCCGTTCTCGCCGAATTCCCAGCCCACCATGGACCGCGTCCACTATCTGCTCATCGTGGACGGGGAGGGGGTGGCCGCCGAACGCGATATCTCCGGTATCGACGGCTGCACCTGGGTGCGTCTCGGGGTCGGCGAACAGAATCTGCCGCGCGCGTTGCGATTCCGCGTAGACGAGGATCTGCGGTTGTGGGAGGTGAATGCGCGCGGAACCCGCGCCGTGGGCCGCGGTGACGGGATGTCGGTGGACGCGATCACCGCGCTGGCCCGGGGTGTCTCGCGGTATCGGCTGTCGAGTGTCGTGGAAGCGGTGACCGCCGACCAGAGCAGTACCGGAACCTCCTGGGAGGAAATGGTTTCCATACCCGATCCGGGGACGGTGCGGGTGGAGCGGCAGTGGCCGCGGCGGCGCGACAGCGACCGGGCCCGGCTCACCATCCCGTTCGGGCACGATCCCACCGGTCAGGTGGTGCACCTCGACATCAAGGAATCGGCCGAGGAGGGGATGGGCCCGCACGGCATGTGCATCGGCGCCACCGGCTCCGGAAAATCCGAATTCCTGCGCACTCTGGTACTTTCCGCGGTCGCCACGCATTCTCCCGATGTGCTGAACCTGCTGCTGGTCGACTTCAAGGGTGGTGCGACCTTCCTCGGATTCGACCGGCTGCACCACGTCACCGCCGTGGTCACCAATATGGAGGAGGAAGCCGATCTCGTCACCCGTATGGAGGACGTGATCAACGGCGAAATGGCAAGGCGGCAGCGTATTCTGCGTGACGCCGGAAACTTCGCCAGCGTCGCCGATTACGAGCGGGCCCGCGAACAGGGTGCCCAGTTGGCGCCGCTGCCGACTCTGCTGATCATCCTCGACGAGTTCGCCGAACTGCTCGAACAGCATCCCAACTTCGCCAAACTGTTCGTCGCCATCGGCCGCCTCGGCCGGTCCCTGCGCATCCACCTGCTGCTGGCCTCGCAGAAGGTGCCGGCCAGCCGGATGGGTGAGCTCGAGGCGCACCTGTCCTATCGAGTCGCGCTGCGCACCAACCAGACCAGCGATTCGCGCGATGCCATCGGTACCGCCGACGCCTACCATCTACCCAAGAAGCCGGGTGCGGGATATCTGCGGGTCGGTGCGGGTGATCTGCAACGTTTCCAGGCCGCCTATGTGGGCGGTCCGTACACGGCGCCCGCGCAGGTGGCCGCCACCAGCGCCCAGCGCGCCCGCCGCCCCGGCGGCGGTTACCGCCCACCGCAGGCTTTCACCACCGCCTATATCGCCCCGGCCCGGCCCGACCCGGTCGTCGCCCCCGCACCCGAGATCGCCAAACCCGAAGTGCCGGACGGTGAACCGGTAACCCTGATGGAAACGGTGCTGCAGCAGTTCGCCGGGCACGGCCGCCGCGCCCACGCGATGTGGTTGCCGCCGTTGGGAACTCCCGCCACCCTGGACCGGCTGGTGGGGTCCGTACAGCCCGGAATGCTGCAGATTCCGATGGCGATCGTGGACAAGCCGCGCCAGCAGGCCCAGGATGTCTGGTCGGTGGATCTGTCGGCGGCCGGCGGACATATGGCGGTGGTCGGTGGCCCGCAGTCCGGAAAGTCCACGGCACTACAGACTCTCGTGGTCTCGGCGGCAATGACCCATACCCCCGAGCAGGTGCAGTTCTACTGCCTGGATTTCAGTGGCGGTCTGACCGGCCTGCGTGGGGTCCCGCATGTGGGTTCGGTCGCCGGAGCCCGCGATATCGACCGCATCCGCCGCACCTTCGCCCTGGTCACCGGGATACTGAACATCCGCCAGCATATGTTCAGTGAGCTGGGGATCGACAGTATGCGCGAATTCCGCAGGCGGCGCGCCGATCCCGCCGAATCCGCGCGGATGAGCGCCTACGGCGACAACAACGGCGACATCTTCCTGGTCATCGACGGGTGGGATATCGGCTTCGCGATCAACGGGCCGTTCTACGACGAATACAATCCGATGGTCGAGGCGATCGCCGTGCAGGGCTTGAACTTCGGCATTCACCTGGTATTGAGCAGCTCCCGCTGGGCGGCGGTGCGACCCGCGATCAAGGATATGATCCAGACCCGGCTGGAGATGCGACTCGGCGATATCACCGACACCGTCTTCTCCGGGCACCGCGCCCTGGTGGCCTCGATCCCGCCGGACCGCCCCGGCCGCTGCATTTCCTCGGAAGCCCTGCACATGTTGACCGCACTACCGCGCGCGGACGGTCAGGGCGATCCGCAAACCGCCTCCGCCGGCCTGGCCGCGGTGGCCGAGCAGTTGACGCGGAACTATCAGGGCCGGCGGGCGCCCGAGGTTCAGCTGCTTCCGCATCAACTCGATCTCGCCGAGGTCCTGGCGGTCGCCCCGCCGCCGGCGAATCTTGCTCAGCAGCTGGTGGTTCCGTTCGGGGTGCGCGAGTCCGATCTCGGGGTGGCGGCCGTCGACTTCGGCTCCTCCACCCACTTCGCCGTCATCGGATCGCCCGGCTGCGGCAAGTCGACGGTGCTCGCCTCCCTCATGCGCTCGATCGACCGCCGCTTCGCCCCGGACGAGGCCAAGGTGCTGCTCATCGACTACCGCCGCACCCACATGGATGTGCTACCGCCGGAACGGATGATCGGTTATCTGACCAGCGAACGCGACCTCATCGACGGACTCCCTTTGGTAGCGGACAAGATTCGCACCCGCCGTGCTCCCGACGATGTCACCAGCCAGCAGCTCAAGGAACGCTCCTGGTGGACAGGGCCCGAACTGTTCATCGTGGTCGACGACTACCACATGGTCGTCCCGCGCGGCATGATGAACCCCCTCGACTCGATCAAGGACATCATCGTCGACGGCCGCGACACCGGCCTGCATGTCATCATCGCCCGCAATATCGCACAGGCGGATACGGCGCTGTACGACAACGTTCTGGGCCAGGTCAAGAACCTGAACTCGTCAGGTCTGATCATGGACGGCACTAAGATGGATGGCATCTTGATCGGTGATGTAAAGGCGACGAAACAGCCGGTCGGACGAGGCATCTTGGCCGAACCGCTGAATGCTCGCCGGGATCTGGTTCAATCGGCATGGACACCGCAAGGTTGACCCGAGACCTCCAGGTGAGGGCGTGTTCCCCTGAGTGGGGATGGCCTACCGTTCTGAGTGGAGCACCACTTCGGTTCGGTCCGCGGTGTAAGGAGTTACATGATGTCTGACGCATCGGAAGCGATCCCCATGCCCGCTCCCATAGCTGGTGCGGTACGCCCACTTTCGGCGTGTCGAGCTGTTCGACTCCATCTCCGCTCATCGCCCGGCGGCATCGCGCCGCAGCGGGGCATGAAAGTCCCGCAGGAACGATCATCGGAGCCGCCGATGATCTCAACTCTCATCAATGACCCGAGTGAGTATCACCGCGATCGAATTCTGATCCGAATCGGAAGGGAAGACAAATGGCAGGCGTAAGTAGTGATCTCGATAAGGCACGAGCGACGGTCGGTCATCTTGACAGGCTCACTGAAGCCATGGCAGCCGCGCTGAACCAGATCCCGGAGGTGGAAGCCCAGATGACCGGGACGATCAAGGGTGATTTCACCACCAAAGCGATCAGTGATGCGATGCAGAGCCTGTTCGCCAGCGGTACCAAGGTGAACCAAGATTTGAACAGCATCAAGGAAATTCTGGGTATTGCAACCCAATCACTGGCGCAGCAGGAGCAGGATGGTGCTCAGCTGGTGGGCAAGTCATACGCAGGTAAGGTTGACATCTCCCACCTCTGACGGGCGGGGAATCATTTTTCAGCTAATTGCCGAACGACATCGAGGACGGATGAAATGGGTCTGATAAAAACCGATTACGGAATGGTAGACGATCAGGTCGTCAGGGTTCACAACATTTTCGGCAACATGGAGAATGTTGCACTGGAAATGCAGCAGAAAGCCCAGGCTCTGATCAATGAGTCACAAGGTGCTGGGAATGAAGGTCTCAGGTACCGCGCCACAGCATACAAGCGCAGTGTCGACTCCTTCCTGGACACGCTGAAGAGCACTGGGGCTACTATCGGCCAGGTGGCTGGTAGCGCTGGTTTGTGGAGCGATATCGACAAGCAGAACGGAGCCAGGTTCTACAGCGCCTGATGGATGTCTTGGATCTGGCGGCTGGGGAACGGCTTCCTGTCCGTCCTAAGCCCTCGGTGGTGTCCGGGCGCGAGTCGGCTCCGCCGCGCGACTGTTGATCGGCGCGCGGCGGAGCGTCGGAGCCGGGTAAACATATTTAGCTACTTCCCAAGGGTGGGAATAGTTTAGCGTTGTGCGGGTATCGGCCACCCGGTTCGGGCCGTGGTGTTAGGAGAACAAGATGCTCGAGATCAGTCCAGAGGCTCTCCCCGTTATCAGTTCCACGCTGCAAGCGGCCCATATGAGCCTGACCACGGTCACTCAGGGGGCATCGGTCATCGCGATGCCCATGACGCCCGCGACGGATCACGTCAGTCAGGAGATAGTCGCGGCGTTCGCGGCCTTCCACCCCCGGTTCTTCACCGATACCAATCAGGGACTGTCGTATCTGCTGGCCGGAGCGCAGGTGCTGGTACCGGTGTCGGAGTCCTACCAGGCGGGCGATGCAAGTGGTGGGCAGCAGGTTTCGTCGGTTTCCTTGGCGTGACTACACCGGTGGCCACGATCCGGTCGCACGCAGGAGTTGACGGCATATGGTTGGCGTAGGTCAGGCATGCGTGGCGTACGCCGAGAAGCTACTCGCTGAGCTAACTGCCAGTGGTCCGGCGATCGCCGAGATCGGTGCTGCGGCCGAAGCCTACTCGGAACTGGCTGCGGGGCTGACCGCCGCCGCCGGGCAGAGCAATTCCTCGATGGGCGCACTCGATGCGTCTTATAAGGGGCCAGCCGCGGCCAAGGCGCAAGCGGCATTTCATCACCACCGCGCATGGTTGCAGTCACAGTCCGGGGTAGCCGCGCGCATGTCGGCACTGGCGATGGATATGACCGATGCTTGGTCGACCGCCCTGGTCGCCATGCCCAGCCAGGCCGAACTCGCGGCCGCCGCCGCTGCCAACACTGCCGCAGTCCCGGCCAGTGCCACGGGCGTGGGTTTTGCGGCGGGGGCTGCCGCCGACGCGGCTTCCGCGGCTCTGATGATCCAAGCGGTAGCCGCGATGACCGTCTACGGTGAGCACGCGGGGGCCGGCCTGAAGACGATTCCGACATCCCTTCCGGCGCCGCCGATCGCATCCGGTGGTGTGCCCGGGATTCCGGGAGGCGGTACCGAGGTATTGACCAACGGCATCGGGCAGACACTCGCCGGCGGACCCAATTCCGTTCTGAGTGGTTCGAGCAAGGTCACCTCGGCCGGCCAGAGCGCGCAATCGGTTGCCTCGCAATCTACTTCGGCCGATTCCGTGGCC
>JAFMQT010000103.1 GCA_017354515.1 Nocardia sp.
CCGTGATCGGCGATGGTGACGACCTGATAGCCGGGGATGATCGCCGGGGGTGCGCCGACCGGCGGTGCTGGTGAATGTGCTGGGGCGGCAGGGTGTTCGGCCGGGATCGCGCTGATCAGTGATGGGGTGGCACCGGAGGCCGTCGTGGTATGCGAATGCCATCCGGCCGCCAGGGCGATGGCTCCGCCGACCAACACCACCGCCCCGATTCCGCCCAGTATCAGGGCATTTCGCCGACTTGGCGGGCTCGCCGTCGCCGGTTCGATGGGCGACGGCCCCCAGAGAGAATGTGATTCCGGGACTCGTACGGGGGTCGGTGTGGCCCCGCCGGTTTGCGGGTTCTGTGCCGAGTACGCGGGTATCGGCGCGGTCGCGGGATCCGGATCGAATCCGGACATGACCTGTTGTGGCGCAACGCCGTTCGGTGTTCCGGTGATTCTGCCCCTGATATTGCCGTCGTGTCCGAACCCACCACTCACCGTCGTGCCCCTACCTGTGTCGCGCTCGGCACGACCTTAGCGCGCGATGACCTCCGTCTCCGATACGCCGTGGCCGGTATCGGCGGCGGGACGCTTCGGCGGCGCCGCGACCAGGGTCAGCAGGGTGGCCTCGGGACGGCAGCAGAACCGATACGGCGCATACGGTGAGGTTCCCAGACCCGCCGAGACATGCAGGCGGGTGTGCGCGCCCCAGCGCGAGGGCCCCTTGACCCGGGATCGGTCGATTCCGCAATTGGTCACCAGCGCACCGTATCCGGGCAGGCACAGCTGACCGCCGTGGGTGTGTCCGGCCATCACCAGGTCGTACCCGTCGTCGGCGAATCGGTCCAGCACCCGTGGTTCGGGCGAGTGGGTCAGGCCGATGCTCAGATCGGCCAGCGGGTTCGGGGTGCCCGCGATGGTCTCGTAGCGTTCGCGCTTCAGATGCGGATCGTCCACACCCGCGGTCGCGATTTTGATGCCGGCGACCTCGATATCGCGGCGCACATGGGTCAGGTCCAGCCAGCCCCGTTCGGTGAGGGCCGCCCGCAGATCCTGCCAGGGCAGCGGGTCGCCGTAGCGCCGCCGATGATTCTTGTCGAAATATTTGAGCGGATTCTTCGGCACCGGGGCGAAGTAGTCGTTACTGCCGAAGACGAAGATGCCCGGCCGCGACAGCAGCGGGGACAGGGCCTGGACGACCGTCGGCACCGCCTTCTGATGTGCCAGGTTGTCGCCCGTGTTCACCACCAGATCGGGTTCCAGACCGGCCAGCTCGCGCACCCAAGCCTGCTTGAGTTTCTGGCCCGGGGTCATATGCAGATCGCTGATGTGCAGCACGCGCAGGCTCGATGAACCCGGTTGCAGGACCGGCATCGTGGCCTCGCGCAGGATGAAGGCATTGCGCTCGATCAGCGAGGCGTAGCCGATTCCGGCCACCGCGGTGGCGGCCATCGCGCCGACGACCTTGGCTCCGGGAGCCAGCGCGGCACGTCGGATTGCGGGGGACGAGAATACGGGCATCAGCCCAGAATAGGCGACCTGTGTGATGAATACCGAGTGGAATTCCGCACATCCATCCGGATTCGTGTCCGCGCGGGGGCGTAGAACGCGGTCGATCGGCGCAAACGCGGTGGGAGTACCGGTGCGGACCGGCTAGCGTTCAGGACATGTCGGAACTCAAATCGAAGCTGCGCGCCGATCTCACCGCGGCGATGAAGGCCAAGGACAGCCTCCGCGTGAATACGCTGCGGATGCTGCTGTCGGCCGTGCAGAACGCCGAGGTGGCCGGATCCGAGGCCAAGGAACTCACAGATGCCGAGGTGATCGCGGTCCTGGGCAAGGAGGCCAAGAAGCGGACCGAGTCCGCGGTCGTCTACGAACAGGCCGGCCGCGGCGAACTCGCCGCTACCGAGCGGGCCGAGCAGGCGGTCATCGATGAATATCTGCCGACCCCGCTGACCGATGCCGAGGTGGCCGAACTCGCCGATACCGCGATCGCGCAGGTCGCCGAGCAACTGGGCGATCGCCCCGCGATGAAGCAGATGGGCCAGGTCATGAAGGTCGCGAGTGGACTCGCGGCCGGACGCGCCGACGGCTCGCGGATCTCCGCGGCGGTCAAGGCGCGACTGTAGGGCGGATATCGGTGGGCGGATATGCGGGAGGCCGGCGACTGTGAAGCTCACAATCGCCGGCCTCCGGTGTCCGGTCCCGCTATCTCGGCAGCGGGATGGGGATGGGGATCGGTGGTAGCCGCGGTATCGGCAGCGGCGGTAGCCCCGGATCGGGTGCCGGTTCCTCGCCACCCGGTTGTGGTAGTTCACGCATGGTGCCATCGCTGATATAGACGGTGATCACCGAGCCGGGAACCGCCGATCCGTTCGGTGTGGTGCCCGTGACCGTACCCTTGGTCGCCGAGCCCGGAGCGGTCACCGACTGCACCTGGAATCCCGCGCCGATGAGCGTGGCCCGCGCATCGGCTTCGGTCTTCCCGCTCACATCCGGGACCTGCGCGTTGTTCGCTCCCCGCACGTATTTGTCGTCCGTTGGCGGCAGCACCGAGGGTGGGAACTTATCCAGTACCGGTTTGACTCCGGCGAACCAACTGCGAGCGGGCTCGTTACCACCGAACAGGTTGCCGTCACCGCAGCTTCGCAGCGGCGATGAGCAGATCTCGCCGGGGGTCGGCGAGTCGCCGTAGATGTATGCCGCGCCGGCCAGCGAGTTGGTGAATCCCAGGAAGGCCGAGGAACGGTGTGTTTCGGTGGTTCCCGTCTTCGAGGACACCGGGACGTTCCAGCCGGTCGCCCGGGCCGATCCGGCGGCGGTGCCGTGCGGGGCGTCCTGGCTCAGCGCGTTGGCCAGGGTGTTGGCCAGGCCCGGATCGAGGACCTGTTCGCAGGGCTTCTGGGTGAGCGGAACCGGTTTGCCATCACGATCGGTCACCTCGTTGATCGGCGAAGGCGGGCACCATTTGCCACCGGAGGCCAAAGTCGCCGCGACATTCGACAGCTCCAGCGGATTGATCGCCACCGGGCCGAGGGTGAACGAACCCAGATTCTGCTGTTTGACCATATCGGCCAGGCTCTGATTACCGTGCCCGGAGGTACCGGCCTCGGCATACGAACGCATACCCAGACGGACCGCCATATCCACCGTCGGGACGACCCCGACCTGCTGAATGAGTTTGACGAACGCGGTGTTCGGAGACTGCGCCAAGGCCTCGGTCACCGATTCCGGCGATCGGTAATTGCCGACGTTCTTGACACAATAGGTTTCCGGCGGACATCCGGCCGCACCACCGTTACCCATACCCTTGGCCGAATAGTAGTTCGGGACATCCAGATTCGCGCTGATGCCCAGACCCTTCTCCATCGCGGCGGCGGTGGTGAAGATCTTGAAGATCGAGCCCGCGCCGTCGCCGCCCATCGAATACGGCTCCGGCTGGACGGTTTCGTGTTTCTGCTGGTCCAGACCGTAGGTGCGGCTGGAGACCATGGCCATGACGTGGTGTGCGTTCTGTCCGGGCGAGACCAGGCTCAAGGCTTCGGCGATATCCTTCAAATCGGGCTTCGTCACCGAGTTGACGGACGCTTTGACCGAATTCTGGACATTCGGATCGAGCGTGGTCTTGATCGTGTATCCGCCCTTGTCGAGCTGCTCCTTACTGATGCCGGCATCTTCCAGATACTGCATCGCGTAGTCGCAGAAATAGCCGCGGTCACCGGCGGCCAGACAGCCCTGCGGTAGCCCCTTCGGCTCCGGCAGCACACCCAGCGGTTGGGTCTTCGCGGCCCGGAATTCGTCGGCCCGGCTGGGAACGTTTTGAATCAGGGTGTCCAGCACGGTATTTCGCCGCTGGGTCACACCCCCCGGATTGGTGTAGGGATTGAGCTTGGAACTCGACTGCACCATGCCGGCGAGCATCGCCGCCTGCGGAACCTTCAAGTCCTTCGCGTCGACGCCGAAATAGGTCTGTGCGGCGTCCTGGATTCCATACGCGCCGTTGCCGAACGGCACCAGATTCAGGTAGCGGGTCAGGATCTCGTCCTTGGTGAGTTCCTTCTCCAGGGTCAGTGCCATGCGGATCTCACGCAGTTTGCGCGCGGGTGTGGTCTCGACCGCGGCCCGGCGTTCGGCGTCGGTCTTGGCGACGACCAGCAACTGGAAGTTCTTCACATACTGCTGGTCGATCGTCGATGCGCCCTGCTGTACCTCACCGCTGGAGGTGTTGGTCAAAAACGCGCGTAGCGTGCCTTGCCAGTCGACGCCGCCGTGCTCGGTGAACCGCTTGTCCTCGATCGACACGATCGACATCTTCATATCGTTGGCGATCTTGTCGCTGGGAACCTCGAAACGTCGCTGGTTGTACAACCACGCGATCGGAGCGCCCGAGGCGTCCACCATCGTCGACACCGACGGGGCATTGCCCGCGATCAATTCCGACGAGATGTTGTCCACGGCGTCGGCGGCTCGGTTCGAGATATATCCGAAGCCACCGGCGATCGGGAACAGCAACCCGGCGATGAGCGCGGCCGCCAGGACGCAGGCGCCGGTGAGGCTCGCGAGCGTTTTCGATATCGGCACGGGCCCCAGCCTAATTGCCTTCCGCTCGTCCATGCGGCGCGCGGTCGGTGGCGCGCCATGGGTGCTGGTCACAAGCACCGTGCAGGGACGGGCGTACCAGAAATTCCGGGCATGCTCTTGCGCTCGCCCCATACCTTTACCTAGATTGAGAACCCAGTGTGATAGAGCTAACACTCAAAGTGGAATGTGGTGCGGACCGCAGCGGGGCTGGGTTGCTGTGGGACGTACGCGATTCCGGAGCGCCGTTGACCCGGTGTTCGGACTGCAAAGGGGCACACCAAATGCACATGACTACCCCCATCGCTCGATTGGACGTAGAGCAGGCCGAAGCGAGAATCGCCTGGGTGTCCCAGGCCCGATGCAAGGAAGTGGATCCGGACCAGTTGTTCGTCCGCGGTGCCGCTCAGCGCAAAGCAGCCACCATCTGCCGGCACTGCCCGGTGCTCATGGAATGTGGCGCCGACGCGCTGGACAACCGTGTGGAGTTCGGTGTGTGGGGTGGCATGACCGAACGTCAGCGGCGGGCACTGCTCAAACAGCATCCCGAGGTGACCTCCTGGGCGGACTTCTTCCGCGCCCAGCGTCAACAGAAGGTGGCGATGTAGTCGAGAGCCGATTCGGTCCGAGCCCGCGAATGCGGGCTCGGACCGTTTCCGGGCTCGGGTGCTGCGGGCGTCAGGCCGGTCGCTCCACCCCGGCGTCGTCCGGGGATGTGGTGGCCAGTTGCGCGGCCACGGCGCGCAGCGCCTCCAGATCCGACACCTCGAACGGCAACGCGGTGACCGCGATGACCGGCACCCGCGGGTGGGCGCCGGTGAAACGATGCAGCAGTCGCTGTTCGCGTTTGGCGGTCGCCGACCGTCCGGCGTGGATGCGGAGCAGGTTCGCGGTCAGCGACGCGGCGTCGATGGGGGATTCGTCGGGCTGAGTCGGGTTCGTGGACGCCGATCCGAGCCGATCCGCGGCCGTGATCGCCTGGGCCGCCGGCAGCGCGCACAGCACCGGATGCGTGCGATTGAGCACCAGACCGGCGAGCGGCATCTTGTCGGTGGACAGGCGATCGACGAAGAACGACGCCTCCCGCAGCGCGTCCGGTTCCGCGGCCGCGACGACCAGAAAGTGGGTTCCGGGCCGGGACAGCATTTCGTAGGTCCGGTCCGCACGGTCCTGGAAGCCGCCGAACATCGATTCCAGCGACTGCAGGAACGCGGAGGCGTCCTTGAGCATCTGCCCGCCCACGATCGTGGACACACCGCGCACCGCCAGACTCATCGCGCCGGTGACGATTCGCCCGACCCCGCGCCCGGGAGCCATCATGACGCGGATCATGCGGCCGTTGAGGAAGGTTCCGAGGCGTTGGGGGGCGTCGAGGAAGTCGAGCGCGTTCCGCGAGGGCGGGGTGTCGACGACGATCAGATCCCATTCCCGCCGACCGGCCAGCTGGCCCAGCTTCTCCATCGCCATGTACTCCTGCGTCCCGCCGAACGAGGAGGCCACGGTCTGATAGAAGGGGTTGGCGAAGATCTGCTCGGCCTTGTCCGCACTGGTGTGTTCGAGCACCATCTCGTCGAAGGTGCGGCGCATGTTGAGCATCATCGCGTGCAGTTCGCCCTTGGTGCCCTCGGGTAGCGCCACCCGCTGCGGGGAGTTCCCGAGATCGCTGACGCCCAGCGACTGTGCCAGTCGCCGAGCCGGATCGATCGTCAGCACGACGACCTTGCGCCCGCGTTCGGCCGCGTGCAGGGCGATCGCCGCGGCGGTGGTGGTCTTGCCGACCCCGCCGGAACCGCAGCAAACGATGACGCGGGCCGTCCGATCGTCCAGGATCGCCTCGATATCGAGGACCGGGGTGGCCGCGGGAACCAGGGGACTGGGATGACTCCGGCTCATCAGCGCACTCCCTGCGAGGTCAGATATTCGGCCAATTGGTACAGCCCGCCCAGATCCATTCCGTCAGGCAGGGGTGGCAGATGCATGCGGGTGATATCCAACTTCGCCAGTTCCGCGGCGCTCTCGTCCTGTGCGCGCAGGGTGGCCGAATGGGCGGCGGCCTCCTGCAGCAGACCCTCGAAGTCGTTGTCGTCCAGGGTGATTCCGGCTTTGTCGAGTTCGGTGCGGATCTCGTCGGCATCGAGCTGTCCGGCGGCGGCCCGCTCCCGGACCGGCGGCGGCAGCAGTCCCTCGCTGGCCCGGTTGACGATCACTGTCCCGATCCGGAAGTCGGAGTCGGTGAGTTCGGCGATGGCGTCGGCGGTCTCCTGGACCGGCAGGGCCTCGAGCAAGGTCACCAGGTGGACCACCGTCTGCGGCGAATGCAGCAGTTGCGAGACACTTACGGCCTGACCGGCGATCGGCCCGCCCTTGGCCAGATCGGCCATGGCCTTGGTGACGTCCAGGAAACTCGCGATCCGGCCGGTCGGCGGGGCGTCGATGATGACCTCGTCGTAGACCCGGCGCCCGGACTTATCGCTGCGGACCGCACATTCCTTGATCTTGCCGGTGAGGATTACATCACGCAGACCCGGTGCGATCGTCGTGACGAATTCGATCGCGCCCATCCGCCGCATGGCCCGGCCGGCGAAGCCGAGGTTGTAGAACATCTCCAGGTATTCCAGGAACGCGTACTCGATATCGAGCGCCAGTGCCATCACCTCGCCGCCGCCGTCGGCGGTGGCGATTTTCGTCTCGGTCGGCGGTAGCGGCGGCAGATCGAAAAGCTGCGCGATCGATTGGCGGCCCTCCACCTCGACCAGGAGTACCCGGCGTCCGCCCGCTGCCAGTGCGAGCGCCAACGCACCCGCGACCGTGGATTTGCCGGTCCCGCCCTTGCCGGAAACGAAATGTAGCCGGGCTTTGTCGGCGCGATCAGGCCAGCCTGATTTCGGTCCCGCCTCGCGCGATTCGGGTACTGCTGTCGGTAATCCCACGTCCGGGAGCCTATAACCCGTTCTGACACAGCGACCAGAGGATCGCCCTACTGTTCGGTAAGACACAGCGGCTTGTCGCCGCGGCCCGATATGTGCTGATCGGCATGTGCTGATCGGCACCGCGTGGTCGCGCGGTCCGGAAATTCCGAGCATCCGCATCCCAGTACGCTTGCGCGCATGAGCGATGTGACGGTCTGGGAATACGCGACGGTGCCGCTGCTGACGCATGCGACGAAACAGATTCTGGATCAGTGGGGCGGCGACGGCTGGGAACTGGTGACGGTCCTGCCCGGCCCCACCGGCGAACAGCATGTGGCGTATCTGAAGCGGCCCAAGCCGTGACCTCGGGGACCGATTGGCAAGCCAATCTCGACCGGCTCGGGCTCGCGCTGCCCGCGGTCGCCGCACCGGCGGGCGCCTACATCCCGGCCGTCCGCACCGGTGCGCTGGTCTACACCGCCGGTCAGTTGCCGTTCGTCGACGGTAGTTTGTCGGCGACCGGCAAGGTCGGGGCCGAGGTGGATGTCGAGACCGCGGCGCGGGCCGCGGGGTTGTGCGCGCTGAACGCCCTGGCCGCGGTACACGATCTGGTCGGCCTCGAGGCCGTCGTGCGGATCGTCAAGGTGGTCGGATTCGTCGCCTCCGCACCGGGTTTCACCGATCAGCCGCTGGTGGTCAACGGTGCCTCCGAACTGCTGGGCCAGATCTTCGGCGCCGCCGGAGTGCACGCGCGGTCGGCGGTCGGGGTCGCCGAATTGCCGAAGAACACCCCCGTAGAGGTGGAGCTGATCGCCGAAGTGCGGTAGGCACGGTGGTGCCCGGATTTGCGGGCAGTGTGGGCACGGCCGCCTCGCGGTGGCCGGGTATCGGCGTTAGGACAGCACCATGACCCTGGCTCATCCCGCGTACGGGCAACTGCGGCAGGTCACCGAGATCGCATCGGTACTGCTGGCGGACAATCCGGGCCGGATGACGTTGGACGGTACGAATACCTGGATCCTGCGAGCTCCGGGCCGGTCCGAATGTGTCGTTATCGATCCGGGGCCCAAGGACAAGGCGCACAGCGAGGCGATCGCGCGCGCGACCGGCGGTGCTATCGCGCTGACGCTGATCACCCACCATCATCACGACCACACCGGCGGTATCAATCGGCTGGTGAAGCTGACCGGAACCGCGGTCCGGGCGATGGACCCGAAGTATCTGTCCGGATCGACCGAACCACTCGTCGACGGGGAGGTCATCGAGGAAGCGGGCCTGCGGCTGCGGGTGATCAGTACCCCAGGCCATACCAGGGATTCGATCAGCCTGGTGACCGATGGCGCGCTGATCACCGGCGACACCGTACTCGGTAGTGGCACAACCGTGCTGGAGTCGCGGGACGAGGCCCTGGGCGACTATCTGCGCTCACTGGAACGTCTCACCGAAGAGGCGTCCGGCCGGGCCCTGCTGCCCGCACACGGCCCCGACCACCCGCGGGCGGAACCGGTGATCGACTACTACATCCGGCATCGGCACGAACGTCTGGAGCAGGTGCGGGCGGCGCTGCGCGAGCTGGGCGCAGACGCCTCGGCGATGCGGGTGGTCGCCAAGGTGTACGCCGATGTCGATAAGCGGCTCTGGCCGGCCGCGCGCAGTTCGGTGCGGGCGCAACTGGCCTACCTGCGCAGCCGGGCCTGATCCGAGGCTGCCGCACCCGCGCAAGGGCGCTGGATCGGCGCCTGGCTGCTGATTCGTCGGCGCCGGGGGCGCGGAGGGGAGTTCCCTACCGCGCCCGGCGAGCCAGCCGCTCGGAGTCGGAGATCAGCACGCTCTTGCCCTCGAGGCGCAGCCAGCCGCGGTGGGCGAAATCGGCCAGGGCCTTGTTGACGGTCTCCCGGGAGGCACCGACCAGCTGGGCGATTTCCTCCTGGGTGAGGTCGTGGGTCACCCGCAGGGCCCCGGCCTCCTGGGTGCCGAACCGCTGCGCGAGCTGCAACAGCGCCTTGGCGACTCGGCCCGGGACGTCGGTGAAGATCAGATCGGCGAGGTTGTTGTTGGTTCGCCGCAACCGCCGCGCCAGCACCCGCAGCAACTGCTCGGCGATCTCCGGACGCTGATCGATCCAGGACTTGAGCGCTTCGCGGTCCATCGTCACCGAGCGGACCTCGGTCACGGTGGTCGCGGTGGAGGTGCGCGGGCCCGGGTCGAAGATCGACAGTTCGCCGAACATATCCGACGGACCCATGATGGTCAGCAGATTCTCGCGGCCGTCCGGGGAGCGGCGCCCGATCTTCACCTTCCCGGAGGTGATGATGTAGAGCCGGTCGCCGGGTTCGCCCTCATTGAAGATGACATGGCCGCGCGGGAAGTCCGCCGGCTGCAGCTGTTTGGCGAGAGCGGCCACCGCGGTGGGCTCGACGCCTTGGAAGATGCCTGCTCTGGCGAGGGCCTCGTCCACGAATGTGCTCCTTATGGGATTTGACGGTGCTTTCTGCGGCGTCAGCGGTCCCACGCGGGTACGTAGGCTGCCGCCTCGCTGCGGTCGCGGCGCGGGCACCGTGTGAGCCCGGCAGCGAACCGAAGCGTTCGGCCGAAGAAGCAGTCTACTTGGCATCCGCGCATGGCAGTGACCGACACCACGTAACGTGCGGTTTGCGCGCGGTCGGGCGGGTCGCCCGATCCCCTGGGAGCGATCGGTATCCGGGCTCAGCTGGCCTGAGCCACGTCCAATTCACGGTGAGCGGGGCCCCCGGCGCCGACATGGGCCGGGACACCTAGTTGTGCGAGGTCACCGACCTCGGCGTTACTTGCCTTGTCCAGATATTGCCGGACCTCTTCACCTGGTTCGAGTAGTTTGCGTAGCCGGTTCTCGAGGCGTTCCATGCCTAATGCGAACAGCATCAACAACACCGGGAAGAGCACCACAGCGAGTCCTTGCATACGGTGAGTAAACACTGAGAAGGTCTCAGATGGAATACGGGAGCACTTCCGGGTCCCGCTCGAGTGGGGGTGATTCCGTATGGTGGACGGGTGCGTGAAGCCAGATCCACCGTCGTCACCGGGCATGAGCCGGGTTCGGCGACCGATGAAGCGGCGTTGGTCACATCTGCTGAAACTGAGTCTCCGAAAAGGACGAAAGCCGCACGCTCGAATCCGAAATCGGCCGCCGCGCGATTCGCGAAGGAAACTCGGCTGGGCCGCGTCCGCCGCGCGCGGCGGATGAATCGGACGCTGGCACTGGCCTTCCCCGACGCACACTGTGAGCTGGATTTCACTACGCCGCTCGAATTGGCTGTCGCCACAATTCTTTCCGCGCAATGCACCGATGTCCGGGTCAACCAGACAACTCCGGCACTGTTCGCGCGATACCCCGATGCCCGGGCCTATGCCGAGGCCGACCGCACCGAACTCGAGGAATACATCCGGCCTACCGGATTCTTCCGGAACAAGACCAATTCACTGATGGGATTGGGTCGCGGACTGCTCGAACAACATGATGGTGTGGTTCCGGGAACATTGGATGAATTGGTGCGATTGCCGGGTATCGGCCGTAAGACCGCGAATGTCATCCTCGGCAATGCCTTCGATGTGCCGGGAATCACCGTCGACACCCATTTCCAGCGCTTGGTGAACCGGTGGAAATGGACGACCGAAACCGATCCGGTCAAGATCGAGCACGCCGTCGGTGAACTGATCGAGCGCACGGAATGGACGATGCTCTCGCATCGGGTCATCTTCCACGGGCGCCGCGTCTGCCATGCCCGTAAACCGGCCTGCGGGGTGTGCGTGCTGGCGAAGGATTGCCCGTCCTTCGGAGCCGGTCCCACCGATCCGGTTGCCGCCGCGGCTCTGGTGAAGGGGCCCGAGGCCGGGCATCTGCTCGAATTGGCGGGCAAGTGAGATCGATTCCCGCTGCCTGGCGGTGGGCGTTCGTCGTCCTGATCGTGGTGGTCGCTGTCGCGGTCGCGGTATGGCCGCGCGGTGCGGGCCATCCGGCCGGTCCCAGTGCTGGCCGATCCGCC
>JAFMQT010000392.1 GCA_017354515.1 Nocardia sp.
CGCGCGTGCGGTGCCACATCGGTTCCAGGGCGTCACGCAGCGCGAGTTTGGCGGGGTCCCCGCCCAGGACGTAGGTGCGGCCGAAATCGGCTTCCCATTCGGCGAATACCGGCCCGAAGTCCAGGAAGCAGATGTCGTCGGCGCCGAGGATCCGTTCGGGCGGGTTGGCCGCATACGGTTGCAGGGTGTTGATCCCGGCGCGGACCACGCGCTTGTGCCAGAACCGGTCGATGCCGAACATCCGCGCGGCCAGATCCCGCACACCGTCGCTTACCTCGGATTCGCTGGCTCCGGCGGTGATCAGGCCGCGTTCGACGACCGCCTCGAACAACTCGAGTGCCTTGGACTCGGCCTCCAGGAGGGCCGAAACACGTTCTGGCTCTGTGATATTCGGTGCGTTCACGGAGTGCCTTTCTGAACTCGAAGAGTATCGGGAGTTCGCGGGACCCGCACCCGGAATCGCCGCCGTCACGGGCTGGATCGGTTCAGGCGGTGTGCGCGGCGCCGACGGCGTCGCTGATGCTGGTGTACCCGTCCGCGCGCAGGCGGGCGGCCAGGCCGCGATGGATGCGGCGGGTCCACAGCGGGCCGCCGTAGATGAATCCGGTGTAGCCCTGTAGCAGTGACGCCCCGGCCAGGATGCGTTCATAGGCCTGGTCGGGGTTCTCGATACCACCGACCGAGATCAGCGCCAGCCGGTCGCCGACCCGGCTGTACAACCGCCGCAGCACCTCGAGCGAGCGCGCGGCCACCGGCGGCCCGGACAGGCCACCGGCTCCCATGTCGGCGACCTCGGCGGCGGGGGTGCTCAGGCCCTCGCGGGCGATGGTGGTGTTGGTGGCCACGATTCCGTCGAGCCGCAGTTCCACGGCCAGATCCGCGACCGCGTCGATGTCCTCGTCGGACAGGTCGGGGGCGATCTTGACCAGCACCGGCTTGGACGTGCCCGCGGCCGCGAGGCTGTCCAGCACCGCCCGCAGCAGCGGACGCAGCGATTGCACGGCCTGCAGGTCGCGCAGTCCGGGGGTGTTCGGGGAGCTGACGTTGACCACGACGAAATCGGCGACCGGGCCGAGCAGGCGGGCGCTGATCGCGTAGTCCGACGCCGCGTCGGCGGGGTCGACGATTTTGGTCTTGCCGATATTGGCGCCGATGGGAACCCCGTCCGGGCGCCGCGTGGCCAGCGCTGCTGCGGCGGCGGCCGCACCGTGATTGTTGAAGCCCATCCGGTTGATCAGCGCGCGGTCGCCCGGCAGCCGGAACAGGCGCGGTGCGGGGTTGCCCGGTTGCGCCTGAGCGGTGACGGTGCCGATCTCGGCGAACCCGAATCCCAATGCGCCCCAAGCGTTCACACCGCCGGCATCCTTGTCGAAACCGGCGGCCAGGCCGAGCGGGGCGGGAAAGCGGACGCCGAATACGGTGCCGGCCAGGATGGGATCGGTGTTCGTGGTGAGCCGGCGCGCGAGCCACCGGGTGGGCGCGAACGCGGTCGCGTATCGGATGAGCGCGAACACCAGGTGGTGGATGCGCTCGGGCGGCACCCGGAACATCAACCGCAGCAGTAAGGAATACATCCTCACATCCCGGTTTCGGCGGCAGGGAGTTTCGTTTTTCGCCGCCGCAACAGCACCCGGCGGCTGCCGTCGGTGTAGGCGCGGACGCGAGACAGTTCCCAGCCACCGAATTCGGCCTGGATGGCCAGGCGCATGGAGGCGGTGACCCGGCTCATCTCCGGCGGCAGCCGCAACGGCACATATTCGTATTCGCCGTCATCGCGGGCCTGTTCCCATTCCACGGGGATCGAGCGGCGGCGTGTGGTGCCCCCGGGCGACTCGCATCGAGGTGCTCGAGCCATCACTGACCTCTCTTCCTCTGGTCCGCGCGCACGCGTTGCAGACCGTCTCCGGTAGCCGAACCGACGAACATCTCGCCGGTGCGGTTGTCGATCGTCAGCGAATTGGGCTGGCGCACGGTCGCGAAACGACCCACCTGTACCGGTATACCGGTGGACAGGTCGAATCCGGCGACCTCATTGGTTCCGGTCAGTGTCAACCACACGGTGTCGGATCGTTCATCGTAGGCGATCGCGTACGGTCCGGCGCCGACCGGGAAACGCTGGCGCAGCAGTAACTGGTCGGTGGTGTACACCAGCAATCCGTTACCGGAGGTGTCGGTGGCCAGCAGCCGCCCGAACCGGTCACCGATCACATGGGTGGTGCCCAGGCCGGCGCGCAGGGCCAGTCCGGGCCGGCCGCGGCCGAGGTCGAGCTGGGTGAGGGTGGTCTGGGCCAGGTCCAGGGTCGCGACCGCGGATCCGTCGGCGACGACCTCGTCGACGGTGCCCAGACCGGTGACGGTATGCACGGGTTTGCCGTCGGCGCCGAGGATCTGCACCCGGCCGCCGTCGAGGCCGACCGCCAGGGTGCCGTCGCCGCGTTGCGCGACCGACCGCACCTGCCCGTCGACCGGTACCGCGGTGATCGCCGCCGAAGTCATATCCACGCGCAGCACCCGCCGGCCCGCCGCGACGAGGACCTGCCCGGGCCCGCCCGGGACCAGAGCGGCGGCGGGGGCCGGAAGGGGGAGTGCGCGGGCGGCGCCGGGATCGTCGGGATCGATGAGCCGCAACGTTGTCCCGGCCGGGTCGGTGGCGGCCAGATGCCCGGTCTGCGGGTCGCTGACCAGCAGGCCGACGGCGGGGGAGGCGATCACGGTCCCGGCGGGCGGGGCGGTCGCGGGTGCGGTGGCGGCGATTCCGGGGGCGCGTCCGGTGGCCCGGCCGGTGTCGTCGTCGTGGTGTGCGGAGCAGCCGGCGACCACGATCGCCGCGACCGCGAGCGCGGCGACGACCGCCGGACGGTTCCCGCGCATGCAGTGGTCTCCTTTGTGCTGATTACTCTTGTGCTGATTACTCACGCGTACTGCTCCACATCTGACCATGATCGGGCACCGTGGCCGCTCACCGGGGTGGTTCCGGCGTGGCATGCGCCTCACCGGTTACCGTGAGGCGGCACAGTTTGAACATTCCGCTGGATGTCGAGCCAGGAGATCGGTGTTGGAATCAGCCCAGCCGCCCGAATTCACCCTCGAGGATGTGACTGTCGGCCCGTTCGCGCACGGGTACGGCACCACCGCGGAAGGCGAACCGTTCGCGTTCCGCACGGTCCGCACTCGGCTCACCCTGGAGATCTATCGGCCCGGAACACCCGCCGAGGTGCCCGGGCCCGAGGATGTGCGGGCGGTGGCGGCGGTGGCGGTGACCGACGTCGATCTCACCGATGTGCGCAGTGTGCGGGCACTGGTGCGCGACCTGATCCCGGACGCCGAACCGATCCGCGGGCCCCGGAATGCGGGCACGACGATCCGGGCGCTGCTGGCGCGGATGGGTGCGGTACTCGAACGCCGGGATCCGGACGTGCCACACTGAGGGGAATCATCGTTCACTTTTTCGGCCGATACGAGGAGTTGTGGCATTGCGACGCACCGTCTGTGGCGCCCTCGGCGTGAGTCTGCTCGCGCTGCTGATCACCGCCTGTGACAGCGGTCCCGACGAGGCCTCGGTGGCGGCGGCGCGGTCGTCGGCGTACGCCGCGCTGACTTCCTCCTCGCAGGCGGCGGCCTCGAGCAGCGCGAACCGTCCCCCGATTCCGTCTGCGGCGCAATTGGATTCGCAGATCAAGCGGGCGCTGGATCCGAGCCTGCCCGATTCCGATCGCACCGATCTGATCCAGGACGGGGCGGCGTTCACGAACGCGATCCCCGACATGTACAAGGCGCTGCACGATCATCCGCGCGCCATCTACGGTGTGGTGGATCCGGTGTTCGACAATCACGACGGCACCCTGACCGCGACGATGCGCCTGGACAAGGACGGCACCGGGGAGGACGTGCGGACCACGATCATGCACTTCATCGACGTGGACGGGAAGTGGAAGATCTCCCGCAACGATCTGTGCGGAATTCTGCGCTCGGCGGACTACACCACTCCGGCGTGCGGCTGATCCACCGTTATGCTCGAACGTTTTCTGTTGCGCTGGGGCGCATTCGTGTATCGGCACCGGTTCGTGGTGTTCGGATTGTTCGTGGTGATCGTCGCCGGATCGGGTTTGTACGGCCATGATCTGGCGCCGCGGCTGACCCAGGGCGGCTGGTTCGACGAGAACAGCGAATCGGTGATCGCCTCACAGCTGGCCGACAAAACCTTCGGCCGCGACACCGACGCCGATGTGATCGTGCTCTACAACGCCCCGCCCGGGCACACCGTCGACGAGCCCGCCATTCGCGAGGCGGTCACCGCGCAGCTCGATCATCTGCGCATCACTTACCGCGACCGGATCAAGAAGATCGACAGCTATTACGACGGGTCGATGATGAGCGCGTTCGCCGACGCCTCCCGCACCCACGCCTTCGCCAGTATCGGGCTGCGCGGCCAGGACACCACCACGGTCACCAACTATCTGGCGATCCGCCCCGATCTGAAGGCCGGAACCGCCGGCGGGGGGCCGGGCGGTACGACGGTGCAGCTGGCCGGGTTGCAGCCGGTGGTCGAGGGCATCAATCTCGGGATGCAGGACGATATCTCGCGCGCGGAGCTGATCGCGCTGCCGGTGGTGGCGGTACTGCTGTATTTCGTGTTCGGCGGGATCATCGGGGCATTGCTGCCGGTGCTGATCGGCGGGATGACGATCCTGGGCACCCAGGGCATGATGCGGATGCTCACCGACCACATCCAGGT
>JAFMQT010000393.1 GCA_017354515.1 Nocardia sp.
CCGCTTCCAAGCGATCCGCGGCGAGGTTCGGGGCATCTCCGGTGTTCGCCAGCTCGAGCAAGGTATCCAGCACTCCCGACCGGCGGAGCCGATCGAGGGGTATGGCCGATATCGCGCGCCGGATCTGCGCCTCTCGGGACTCGTCCGCGGTCGCCGGCGGTGACGATCCGGCGGCAAGCTTTTCCACCAGGTATCGGGCGGTGACGACCGGGGTCGGGTAATCGAATATCAGTGTCGACGGCAGCGTCAATCCGGTCTCGATTCCGAGCCGGTTACGCAGCTCGAGAGCCGACAGCGAATCGAATCCCGCGTCGCGGAAGGTGGCTTCGGGTTCGATATCGCCGGGGTCCCCGTAGCCCAGCACCACCGCGGCCTCGGCCCGCACCATCCGCAGCAGGGCCGAATAGCGGCTCTGCTCGTCCAGCCCGCTCAAATTCCCGGCCGATGCCGAACTCGCGGCCCCGGGATCGGCCGGGGGCCGCCCCAAGTCAGCGACCTCTGCGAACAGCGCAGCCGCACCCGTACCGGGCCGCATGACCGTGCGATCGAAACGCGCCGGCACCAGGCGGGGGCGATCGAAGCGCAGCGCGTCGTCGAACAACGCGACCGCCTCGTCCGACGACATCGCCAGCAGACCGTCGCGATTCATCCGGGCCCTGTCGCGCGCATCCAGATGCCCGGTCATACCGCTGGCCTCGGCCCACAAACCCCACGCCAGGGATACCCCCGGCAGTCCGTGTGCGCGCCGGTGTGCGGCCAGCCCGTCCAGGAAGGCGTTCGCCGCGGCGTAGTTGCCCTGGCCGGGGGTTCCGAGTGTGCCCGCGACCGATGAAAACAGCACGAACGCCGTGGGATTCAGATCACGGGTCAGCTCGTGCAGGTTCCAGGCGCCGCTGACCTTCGCGCTCAGCACGGTGTCCACGTGCTCCGCGGTCAGTGATTCGACCAGGGCGTCATCGAGCACACCGGCGGCATGTATCACCCCGGACAGCGGCGCCTCGGCGGGCAGTTCGGCGAGCAGCCGGGCTACCGCATCTCGATCCGCGACATCACAGGCCGCGACCCGGACCGCCGCGCCCATCCCGGACAACTCCGCCACCAGGTCGGACGCGCCGCCCGCCGCCATACCGCGCCGGCTGACCAGCAGCAGATCCCGCGCACCGTGCTCACGTACCACATGCCGGGCCATTACCGCTCCGGCCATCCCGGTGCCACCGGTGATGAGAATCGTTCCCGCGGTGAATGATCCGGGCATGGTGAGGGCGAGTTTTCCGGTGTGCCGGGCCTGTTCGAGGAACCGATACGCCTGCCGGGCCCGCCGCACATCCCAGGTGGTCACCGGCAGCGGCGGCAGTGTCCCGGCGTCGAACAGCCTCAGCAGGTCGGCCAGCATGCGCTGGATCCGTTCGGGTCCAGCCTCGAAGAGATCGAGCGCCCGGTACCTCACCCCCGGATGGCGGTCGGCGATCATCCGCGCGTCCCGGATATCGGTCTTGCCCATCTCCAGGAATCGTCCCCCGCGCGGGAGTAGCCGCAGCGAGCCGTCCACGAATTCGCCGGCCGACGAATTCAATACCACGTCCACGCCCTGTCCGGACGTGGCGGCCAGGAATTTCGATTCGAATTCGAGTGTCCGGGAATTGGCGATATGTTCCTCGTCGAAACCCATCGCCCGCAGTGTTTCCCATTTTCCTGGGCTCGCGGTCGCGAATACCTCCAGACCCCAGTACCGGGCGAGCCGCACCGCCGCCATTCCCACCCCGCCGGTGGCGGCATGCACCAGCAGCGATTCACCGGCCCGCACACCACCCAGTTCCGCCAGCGCGTAATAGGCGGTCAGGTATGCGGCCGGTACCGCGGCTGCCTGGGGGAAGGTCCATCCGGCGGGTACGGCCACCACCATCCGGTGATCGGCGACCACCCGCGGACCCACCCCGATCAGCAGTCCCATCACGCGGTCACCCACCGCGAAATCGCGCACGTCCGGGGCGGCCTCGACGATCACCCCGGCGCCCTCGGCTCCCGGAACGGCATCGGATGCGGGATACATCCCCAGCGCGATCAGCACGTCCCGGAAATTGATTCCGCTCGCCTGGACCGCCACTCGTATCTGTCCGGGTTCCAGAGGCGCATCCGCTTGCGAGAATTCTTCCGGCGAGAGGTTTTCCAGAGTGCCCTGTTCCGCGATATTCAACCGCCATGCCCGGCCTTCGGGAGGTGTCACCATCTCTTCGGCCGGCGGCGCCGCGAGCCTGGCGATATACGCGACGGATTCGCGGACGAGCAGTTGCGGCTCCCGCATCGCCAGAACTTCGGCGGCGTCGATATCGGCGTCGGTGTCGACCAGCACGATGCGATCGGGATTCTCGGTCTGCGCCGACCGCACCAAACCCCAGACGGCCGCACCGGCCAGGTCGGTCACATCCTCCGCCGGCAATGCCACGGCGCCGCGGGTCACCACGACCAATCTGCCCGGATGCCGGTGCGCCGACCACGACCGCAGGACGGCCAGGACCCGGAGAAGTTGTGCACGGACATCGGCGACCACCTCCCCGTCTGCGGTGGCCACCTCGAACACGACAGCGTCCACAGCCGCTCCGTCAGCACCGGGGCCGGCGATATCCGCAGCGGCGCTGGACTTTTCGAACTCGGCCCAGGTCGATACCCGCACCGGGACAGCAGATACCTCCGGAGCGGGTGACCAGACAAGCTCGAACATGCCGTCGGTACCGGCCCCCGGCACGGTCGTCGCACGCGCACGCAATTGTCCGGAAGCCACCGGCCGCAACACCATCGATCGCACGGACAACACCGCCGCACCCGCAGGGTCGGCCAGCTCGATCGATACCGCGCCCTCGCCCGACGGACTTATTCGCACCCGCGCCGCGCGCGCTCCGGAAGCGCGCAGGGATACCCCTTCCCAGCTGAACGGAAGAGTGGCGCCGCCGCCTTCCATACCGATGACCACGGCGTGCAGTGCGGCATCGAGCAGCATCGGGGGTATCGCGAAACCCCTTGTGTCCACACCGGATTCCGGCGGTAGGGCGACCTCTGCGAATACCTCCTCGCCGCGCCGCCACATCGCCCGCAGGCCCCGGAACGCGGGACCGTACTCATATCCGCGCCCGGCCAGCCGCTCGTAGACATCGGACACCGCAACCTCGACCGCGCCGGTCGGCGGCCATTGCGACAGGTCACCCGCATCCGCCACGGGCGCACGGGAACTCAGCCGTCCTTCCGCATATCGGGTCCAGCCGGATTCGTCATCGCCCCGCGCGAACAGCGATACCGCCCGCTGCCCGGCAGCCTCCGGATCCGCGCCTACCACAACCCGCACCCGGACACTGCCCTCGGCGGGCAGGATCAGCGGCTCCCGAAGGATGAGTTCGTCGACGACACCGCAGCCGACCTCGTTCCCGGCCCGCACGGCGAGGTCCACGAATCCGGCACCGGGGAACAGCACGATCCCGGATACCGCGTGATCGACCAGCCAGGGCTGCGCCCGCACGGACAGCATTCCGGTCAGCAGGACCTCATCTGTCTCCGGCTGGTCCACCACCGCACCCAGCATCGGATGTCCGGTCTCGTCGATACCGAACCGGCTGAGGTCGCCGGGCGCGACCGAAACCTGCGGCCAGTACCGTTTGCGCTGAAAGGCATAGGTCGGCAATCGAATACGACGAGCGTCGACTGTGTCGAACATTGTGCTCCAGTCGACGCCCACACCGCGCACATGTGCGGCACCAGCGGACAGCAGGAAACGATCGAGTCCACCGTCGTCGCGCCCCAACGACGGAACAACAAGTGCCGCATCACCATCCACGCACTCGTGAACTATGTCCTCGATACCCCCGGCCAGTACCGGATGCGGACTGGACTCGACGAACACCCGGTAACCCTGCCCGCCGGCCGAGCGCACCGCGGCCTCGAATTCCACCGTCTGCCGGATATTCCGGTACCAATACTCGGCATCCAATTCCGCTGTATCACACTGTTTTCCGGTAACCGTCGAAAAGAACGCCACATCACAGGATCTCGGCTCGATACCGGACAACACCGCTATGAGCTCATCCCGAATCCCCTCCATCGCAGGCGAATGCGACGCGTAATCCACCTCGACCCGCCGGGCCCGCACACCCCGCACCTCACACCCGGCCACCAGCTCGTCGAGCGCCGCGACATCACCGGAAACGACCACCGCCGCAGGACCATTCACCGCAGCAATACTCAACGCCTCACCCCACCCGGCGATCAAGGCCCGCGCCCGCCCAGCACCACAAGCCAGCGACACCATCCCGCCCGCGCCCGACAACGACCGCAACAACCGACCCCGCAACGCCACCACCCGCACCGCATCCCGCAACGACAACCCACCCGCCACATACGCCGCCGCGATCTCACCCTGCGAATGCCCCACCACCGCACCCGGCACCACACCCACCGACTCCCACAACCGCGCCAACGACACCATCACCGCGAACAACACCGGCTGCACCACATCCACCCGATCCAACCCCGGCGCCCCACCCCTACCCCGCAACACATCCACCAACGACCACTCCACAAACTCCGACAACACCCCCTCACACTCGGCCATCTGCTCCGCGAACACCGGCGACGAATCCAGCAACCGCACCCCCATCCCCACCCACTGCGAACCCTGACCCGGAAAGACGAATACCGTCTTACCCGCCGCCTGCGCACGGTCCCGCACCACATTCGGGCCCG
>JAFMQT010000718.1 GCA_017354515.1 Nocardia sp.
TGTTCAGCGACAATGTGGTCTCGATCGAATATGTGGATCCCGAGGGCAGATTCGGCACCTGCGGGCGGAACCATCATCCCGACCGGTTCCACCGGATTCTCGGCGGCGCCGGCCGCACCGGAATCATCACAGCGCTGACCCTGCAGGCGATCGAGGTCGACAAGGACCACACCTGGCTGACCTCCGACGCCCACCGATTCCTCGACTTCGACACCTTCGTTGACCACTCCTACGCCGAGATCACCCGGCCGCGCGATGCCCTGCTGCAGGTCGGCCGCTGGGTCGACACCGCTCCACTGCGGGTCTCGCGCCCGGTCGGCACCGGACATGTGCAGCTGGGCACCGTCCGGTTCGGTCAGTGGTCGAGTCTGCACCCGACCTCGGCCACCGCATCCCTGCGCGCCCGCCGCGAAGTCGGCAGCCGAGCCCGGAAAGGACTGGGCGCCATCGCATCCGCAGCCGGCGGCCGCGCCGGTACGCCGGTGCGCAATGCCGCGGCCGGGGCCCTGATGTTCTCGCCCAAGGTGCTCACCCTGCGCGACGCGGAGTATCTGGCCGATACCGTGATCAGCTCCTCCGAGCGCGGTCCCGCCTACCGGGTCGCGGTGTTCGCCCCGCTGAGCAGCTATCTGACCGTCTTCCACCGGTTGCACGATCTGTTCGCCGACCATCGCGTGAACAGTGACGCGTTCTCGGTGATCTCTGCGCTGACCTACGGGGTCCGTTCCCCGCATCTGCACGATCTGGTCGGTGAGGACCACGGCTTCATCACCTTCACCTGCCGGCTGCGCCCCACCGGCACCTATCCGGGCCGCACGGCCACCCCGGCACTACTGCGCGATCTCGACGCCGGAGTGGAGGATATCTGCCGTTCCGAACGCGCCCAGCGCTATCGCGCCGGCGAATAGCCCCTGCTCGCCACCCGCCCCTACATACGACAGCGCCCCGGCCGATTCGGCCGGGGCGCTCGTCGTTATGCGAGTGTCAGTGCTTCTCCGGTCCCAGGTGGTACTCGAACACCAGACCGCACACCGCGGAGATCACGCAGACCACGCCGATCCCGATCAGCCACAGCTGGAAGAACGCGAAACCGATCGCGGTGATCGAGGCCGAGGCCGCCAGGGTGATGGGCCAGAAACTACCGGGCGAGAAGAAGCCCAGGTCACCGGCGCCGTCGACGATCTCCGCCTCCTCGTAGTCCTCCGGACGCAGGTCCAGGCGGCGGGCCACGAACCGGAAGTAGGTGCCCACGATCAGGGTCAGGCCGGCGGTGAGCACGATGGCGGTGGTACCCGCCCACTCGACTCCGGTGCGGGACTGGCCGGTGAAGAATGCGTAGACGATCGCCACCAGGATGAAGAACACCGTCAGCAGCTCGAAGATGCGTGCTTCGACCTTCATGTCAGATCAGTACCCTTCTCACTTGCTCTCTGGATTCTGTTCCCAGCTGGCCTGGCGCGTGTTTCGCCGGGTGTCGAACGGATGGGTGGTCGTGGCCACCGGCGACTCGCCGATACTGGCCAGCGC
>JAFMQT010000394.1 GCA_017354515.1 Nocardia sp.
TGGAGAAATGGCGAGAGGCCGCGGAACTGAGCCTATCCGGCCGCGCCGGCGGCAAACTGATCCTCCTGGTGGACCAGGAGCTGTGCGTCCAGATCTGATTGTGTGCCAGGATCGGGCACATGCATCAACTCGCCGCAGACGGTATCCGGGTCGGACTCGACACGCTTCTTCGCGTCCTGGACGACGGTGAGCCGGCGTCCCGCAAACCGTTCGCCGAACCGGATATTCTGCGGCCCAATCTCGATTCCCGCCGGTTCGGCTGGACCCATTACGGGGTGATGATCCCGGATCTGACTGAGCCGCATCGTTTTCTGAGCGTGATGTCGTTGATCGGCGCTACCGGTTCGGTGGCGTTCGACACCGACCACGCGCTGCCGGCCGCGCCTCGGCGCACCGCGTCGGTGGTGGCCGGTACCGCCGCCTCGCATCCGGGGCATTTCGGAACGTACGAGATCGGGCGCGATTTCCTCGCCAATCCCGACGGTTCGAGTATCCGCTTCGGCGAGGATCTGCAGCTCCTCGGCGGTTACCCGGGCTATCGGCTGACCGGAACTCTCGGCCCCGTAACCGTCGACCTGAACCTGAACTGCAGCGACCTTGTCACCTGGTTCTTCCACAATCCGGTCAACAAACATCTGAGCCTGCTCACCGACTACTCCGGAACCCTGGCGGTCGGCTCCGACGCGATGAACGTCGAGGGCATGTGTTCGTTCGAGTACGGCGCCTGCCCGAGCCCATACCTGCTCAGCCGCACCGCATTACCACAGATGTTCAAGGCGCCGCTGGACCATTTCGTCTACCACATCGTGAATCTGGACGCCGACAACCAGATCCTGCTCACCCACCTGGCGATCGGTGGAAAACCGTTCCGCACCACCGCATATCACCGCACCCGCGGCGCCGAATCCACCTCGTTCCCCGACGTTCGATTCGCGGTCCTCGCCCACCGCCCCGAACCGGAACCGACCCCCTACGGTCGCCCGATGCCGCTGCCCGCCGCCACCCGCTTCGAGGTGCGCGACGACCGCGGCCAGGTGTGGCTCGACCTGCGCACCGATATGGACACACCGTTCACCTACGGGCTGGGGTCGGGTTTCGTCAGCGGCTTCGCCCATACCGCGACCTGGCGTGGTGAGCAGATCAGCGGGCGCGGCTACGTCGAATACATCGACCGGCGTAACGGGTGAGGGCGACAGTTGCCGCCCTTCTAACCTTGCTATCCTTATAGTGATTGACGTGTCGTTAGCTCGACGGTAGGGGTTACGGGCCCCGGAGTCGGAGAGAGAGGCGCCGGATATGAGTGCCGTCCCCGAACAGATACGCGCAGAATGAGCGCGTTGACAGGCCGGGTGGCTGTGGTCACCGGGGCGAGCCGTGGAATCGGCAAGGGCATCGCCCTGGCACTGGCCGAACAGGGTGCGACGGTCTATGTCACCGGACGTACCGCAACACCGGGGACGAATCCGCTTCCGGGCACGGTCGGCGAGACGGCGGCAGCCTGTAATCGTCGTGGCGGCAAGGGAATCGCGGTTCAGGTCGACCACAGCGACGACGCACAGGTGGCCGCCCTGTTCGACCGTGTCGCCCGTGAACAGGACGGGCTGGATATCCTGGTGAACAACGCCTTCTCGCTGCCGGAGGATCTCACCGATCCGGATCCGTTCTGGCGCAAGCCGCTGTCGAACTGGGAAATGATCGATGTCGGCGTGCGGTCGAACTTCGTGGCGTCCTGGCATGCGGCCCAGCTCATGACCGCGCGCAAATCCGGTCTCATGGTGGCGATCTCCGGGTACACCGGGGTGAGCTACACCTATGGCGTGGTCTTCGGCACGGCGAAGTCGGCGGTGGACCGGATGGCGCGGGATATGGCGGTCGAGCTCAAACCCTATGGTGTGGCGTCGATCTCGCTCTGGCAGGGTCTCACCTGGACCGAACGCGCCGAACGTAACCTCGCGAATATCCCGGGTCTGCGTGAACAGGCGTCCACGCGGCCCGAGAACGGCTGCTCCCCGGAGTATCCGGGCCGCGTGATCGCGGCGCTCGCATCCGACCCGGACATTATGAGCCGCTCCGGCGGCACCTTCATCACCGCGGAACTCGGCCAGGAATATGGAGTCACCGACATCGACGGCATGGTGATCCCCTCGCTGCGCGCCACCCGCGGCGAACCCATCTGGTCGCCGGTCTGAACAGCAAGCACCGCAACCCCTTTCGGAGAATCCGATGACGACACCATTCACCCCCGACCAGCTCGCGAAGCTCGAGCGTCTGCTGGACCGGCAGGACATCGAGGCGACGCTGACCCGATTCAGCCGGGGCATGGACCGTTTCGACCGGGAGCTGTTCCTGTCTGCCTTCCATGACGACGCAACCATCGCGGCCGGCGACTTCGTCGGCGGACCGTCGGATCTGTACGACTGGGCGGCGGCGATGCACGAGGCCGGCCAGTACGCGACCCAGCACAACCTGCTCAACCTCACCGTCGACATCGACGGCGACACCGCTCATTCCGAACTGTATTACCTGTTCGTCGGCCGAAATCGCGATGACAGCAACTGGATTGCGGGCGGACGCTATATCGATCGGCTCGAGCGGCGCGCGGGGCAGTGGCGTATCGCCCTGCGCACCAATGCGATCGAATGGTCCGGCATGGTTCCCACCATGCCTATCCCGTACCTGGACGTGCCCGATATCCACCAGAACGGCACGCCGTCACGCAGCACGGCGGACCCCTCGTACCAGCGGCCACTGATCAACAAGCGCAAGCCGAACATCCCCGGGTGAGTCGTCAGCGGATTCGCCCACACCGCGACCTGGCGTGGTGAGCAGATCAGCGGGCGCGGTTACGTCGAATACATCGACCGCAGTGGTGGGTACGTGGGCTCACTGCGAGCACGTAGTAATATGTAGTACATGACTGTTACTGCTCGTGAGTTCAACCAGCGGTCCTCGCAGATCCTCGCGGCGGCGGCGCGAGGGGAGACTGTCACGATCACCAAGAACGGGGTCGCTGTCGCGCGTATCTCGCCGGTATCCGGCGACGAGATCCCGGACTATCCGACGGACCCGATTGGCGAGATTGATCTGCCTGACTTGGGTCTGCCGGATCTGAGCGATGAGGAGATCGAAGAAACCTTGCGGGGAATGGGGGAGTGAGCCTGGTGGCTGTGGCCGATACCAACGCGCTGTATCGGCTGCTGGATTCGAAGCTGTCCGGGCATGAGGCGCACCGGAGGGCGCTGGCTGTCGTCGGTCGGCTTGTCATCTCGCCTATGGTTCTGGCCGAGTTGGATTATCTGGTCGCCACCCGTGCCGGGGCGCGGAAGGCGGTGACGGCTGCGCAGTTCGTCCTGCGGAATGTCACCCTGCGCCGGTTCGAAATTCCTGATGTCGGTGATCATGTGCCGGTGGCGGTCGCCGTCGCTCAAGAGTACGCGGATGCCAGCGGGGGCAAGGGGGTGGGGCTGACGGACGCGATGAATGTGGCCTTGGCTGCCGCGTACCGCACCGATGCGATGTTCACCTCGGACGGCCATTTCCGCATGATGCGTCCGTTGACCGGGCACAGTGCGTTCCGGCTGCTGCCCGATGACCTGTGAGACCAGCGGCAACAGATCAGCGGGCGCGGTTACGTCGAATACATCGACCGCCGCGCCCGCCATGTGGACGTGATTACCAGCAGTAGCGGTACTCACCGCTGCCGCGGCATTCCTGTTGGTAGTCCCACTGGTCGGGCACATCCGAATTCGGTATGGCCGCGCCGGCGGCGCCGCCTGCGATCATTCCGCCCAGCAGTCCGATGATCAGCCCGGCCGGCAGGGTGATCGGGAGCAGCAAACCGAAGGTGAGGATGCCGACGACCATGCCCAGCAGGACCCCGCCGAGGGCACCGGCTACCGCACCGAGTTGCATACCGGCCTCCATGCTCCGCTGGCGTGGAGAAGTCTTGCGCCAGTAGCCGATCGGGCTGACACCGGCGACCAGTTTGGTGCCGTTGTTCTCGACGCGCGGGGTGAGGTTCACGCGATTCTCACCGAACTGCAGCCGCAGCGGGAGGTAACCGACGTTGGTGCCGTCCGCGGCGATCACCTTGATGGCATCGGAGGTGACCTGGAACCGGCCGCCGGTCAAGGCGGCGGTGAGCGTCTTACCGTCGACGCCCCGGTCGACGGTGTAGCCGACGCCGTGGTCGGTGCCGTGCGTGCTGCTCGGAATTGCGGGGGCGGAAGCGCTCGGCTGGTCGGCGGGGACGGCATCTGCTGTCCCGCAGGTGATTCCGATGGCGGCGATGGTCAGCGCCGCTGTGGCCGCGAGTTTCTTGATTCTCATTTCTGGTTCTTCCTTCGGTTCCAGTCGCCCGGTTGGTGAATGCGAGCCGGCCTTGTGATCGGGCCGTAGTGGCGATGGACAAAAGCTTGTTCCCGAGAGCAGCCCTTTGGCGATCTGGATTACTGATAAGCAGGCTTATCAGTAATGCTTATAAGAAATGTCGGCGGCCAGTCGTACAGTTCGTGTCATTACGTTGTACGGATGGATGGGTAGCTGGCATGGACGAACCGAGGCTCGAGCAGGAGCCGACGCTGTCGTTGCGGGATATCGCCGATCTCGCGCGGGTCCAGCGTCCGGTCGTGTCGATGTGGCGCAACCGTCCCGTGGTGCGCGGCGAGCTGATCCCCTTCCCGGAACCGGTCCAGACGACCGCTCGCGGGGACCGCTTCCGC
>JAFMQT010000104.1:0-1215 GCA_017354515.1 Nocardia sp.
CTCGCTGCCGCACTTGCTTCCACCACAGACATAAGGCTAGCGGTAGCGACACGCGGACGCCGTGAAGTGTCGCCATCCGTGGCGCCCATTCGGTTAAATTCATAGCCAATCCAGGCCGACTATGGTGACGAACACTCACTGAGCAGATCTACCTCGGTGGCGTTCAGTCATCGGGCGTTGTGGTCGGCATGCGATCCCTTTCACCGCGGTGCAGGCCGCAGATCCCACGCGGCCGCATCGGCGTGGTTCCTGCACACGGAAGGCATATCTGTGGTGGCTCGACCAGTGGTGACACTCGGAGCTTCGATCGCTCGTGACGGCGTGGACGCGGTGGCGCTGCGGGCCGGTGACGGTTCCCTGACCGACCGGATGCTCGGATATCGCTCGGTCGCGCTGGATTCGTCCGCCGCGGCCGATGTGCCCCGGCGGATCGAGCGGTTACTCGACGAACTGGCCGCCCAGGTGGGCGAGGACCACCAGATCGCCGGCTCGGCGGTCACCTACCGCGATGCGGCCGGCCGGCGTGCCGTCGTCACCGGGTTGGCCTCGGGGCGGTGGCAGGAGGCGTCGCTGGTGTCGGCCAAGTCGGCGCATCTGGCGCTGGCCCGCGCCATCGGGCGGACCGGCGAATTCGGAGATGTGCTGGTGTGCGAACTCCTCCCCGGATATCAGGGCTATTCGCTCATCTCGCCGCATCGCGACCGGGTGGAGGCGGCGACGGCGGCCACCGCCGGATTCGTCTCCCCGGATTCGATCCGGCCCGGGTTGGCGGCCGCCACCGAACAGCTGGCGGCGGCGGGGGTCTCGCCGGACGCGCTCATGGTGATCGGCTCGGCCGCGGGGACGCGGGGTGTGTCGGCGGCGCTGTCGGACGAATTCGGTGCGCCGGTGATCGACTGTCCGGTCGCGGCGGTGGGTTCGGCGATCGGTGCGGCACTGGTGGTGCAGCCGGAACCGGCGCTGATGTCACCGAGCACCGCGGTGCGCGTATCGCGGGGTTCGGTGGCGGTGGTGGCCGCGGCGAGTGTGCTGACCGGTGGGCTGGCCGTCGGTGGTGCCTACGAACTGCGTCAGCACGGCCGATCGGATACCACAACGCAATTGGCCGACGCGCGCGCGGCTTCGGAGGCCAATCGCGCGGCGGCCGAGTCGGCGAGCCGGGCCGCGAGCCGGCAGCTCAGCGGTAAACCCCGACATGCCCGCCCCGATCCGGGT
>JAFMQT010000104.1:1225-11465 GCA_017354515.1 Nocardia sp.
CGCGCCGTTCGAGGGGCCGACGGTGGCGCGGCACGGGTCGCGCGATTACTGGCGAAACTCGGATGCGGGCGCGAGCCGCGAGTGGCTCGGCGTCCTCGGCTCGCAGCGGTCCCCGCAGCCGCAACCGCAACCCGCACCGGATCCGTCGCCGTCGAACGATGTTCGGCCACAAGCGATTCCGCCTCGACCCCGGGTCGTTCTGCCCGCTCCGACCGAACCGGTGGGCGCGCCCAACTCCTCGTGGATCTTCCCCGAGGAGCCCATTCCGCCGATGTTCGGTACACCCGAATTCGGCGGGTGGTGGGACCACCACTGGCAGCTGACGATGCGCTGGGTATCGGGCATGATGGTGCGCACCGACCAGGTACGCGCCGAGGTGCACCGGGCCGGCGCCCCGCTGTCGGGCGGCGGAAATCACCTCGCGCGCAACGCCGCTCGCTGCCCGAGTCCAAGGTGAATTCGGTGAACTAGACCCGCAGATCTCGCCGTAGCTTCGCGACGTGCCCCGTCGCCCGGACGTTGTATTGCGCCACCTCGATTTTTCCGGCCTCGTCGACCAGGAAGGTCGAGCGGATCACGCCGGTGACCTTCTTGCCGTACATCGTCTTCTCGCCGAACGCACCCCAGGCCTGCAGGACCTCGCGTTCGGGATCGGACAGCAGCGGGAAGTTCAGTTCCTGGTTGTCCCGGAATTTGGTCAGTTTGGCCGGCTTGTCGGGCGAAATCCCGATCACGTCGAGACCGGCCTCGTTCAATTCGGCGAGATTATCGCGGAAGTCGCAGGCTTGTTTGGTGCATCCGGGAGTGCTCGCGGCCGGGTAGAAATAGACGATCACCTTGCGGCCCCGGTAGTCCGATAGCGAAACCGGTTTACCGTCGGCGTCCGGGAGGGTGAATTCCGGCGCGGTATCGCCGGCGGTGAGTCTGGGGTTCTCGGTCATATCTGCACGGTATCAGCGCGAAACGGTGAGATTCGGGCCGCGACCGATAGACTGCCCAGCGATATTCACGAACGACAACAGGAGACAATGTGGCGAGGGATACCGAGCACATCGAGCGGGAGATCGACGCCGCGCGCAATCGGCTCGCGAGCACACTCGACGAGCTCGCGGTACGCGCCGACCCGCAACGGCTCGCCGACAACACCAAACGGGCGGTCGTGGCGAAGGTGAACCAGCCGGCGGTGAAATACGGTCTGATCGGTGCGGGCGCTCTGGTCGGAGTGCTGGTGCTGGTCAAGATCTTCCGCCGCTGACGGCTGCGAAATCGACAGAACCCGGTGTGGCACCGCCACACCGGGTTCCGGTCGTCTATTCGGCTATTTGACGGTCGGGCAGGCCATTCCGGTGCCGTCGGGGTCCAGGTGCGGGGAGTAGCCGGGCTGCCCGCGGAACAGCGGCGCCTTACCGGCCTTGCGCACCTCGTCGCAGTTTTTGTACGTGCCGCCGGCCGAACCGGTCTGGGCCAATCCCGCCGAACCGGTCGCACCGATGGCCGCGTCCAGACCGGAGGAGCCGGTGCCGGCCGAACCGGTCGGGATGAACGGAGCGGCGGCCGAGGCGGCCGGGACCGAGAGCATGATCGGGGCAGCGGCCAGGGAGAGCAACCCCATACCGGCGGTCATGTGAAGCCTGCGGGCGGTCATATTTTCCTCATCGTTCAAGTGCTGTAGTAATCGCGAGAGTCTACTTTTGTGATGGCAACCACGGTTGTCAAACGCACGGCGCATATACGCCCGGGACCGAGCTCAACTCGGCGATTCCGGAAGCCACGGCGTGACCGGAGGTTTCACCCACAGGATCTTCTCGTCGAGTTGGTCGCGGCGGGCGGCGGGATGGTCGGGATTGCGCGCCGCCCACGCGTCTTTCTCCTCGAGCAGTCGCCCGACCAGCGCCCATGTCTCGTCCGTACTGGGCGGATTGGTCTCGGCCGCGCGTGCCAGTTTGCGACGCAGCGGGCCCGGGATGGCGGCCAGTTCGCCGCCGGTGATTCCGCGCTGCCACAGATACGCCGCCAACCTGCGCGCCTTTTCGGCGCGTCCACAGTTGGCGTGGTCGGAATGTGCGTAGTCGGCCATGGCGATTCCCGGTGCTGGACTGGTATCCAAGCGTAACCGGGACCGCCCCTACAGAATCCACTCGTGCCGGTAATCGGCGTGATCGGCCCAGCACAGCGCGATACACCGCAACAGGTGGTCCCGCTTGTCGCGTTCGGGTAGTCGCGCCGAGGTGACGATCAGGCGTTTGGCCAGCACCTCCCGCAGCACCTGCCCGGGATCGTGCCGCGCGATATGCAGCCCCGCCGAGCCGTCACCGGAGGCGACCACGGTGCGGCGCCCGGTGCGCACCGTCCGGTCGCCCCGCTCGAAGCGCCAGTCCCGCCACTGTTCGGATACGGCCCGTGCCGCGCGCTCGTCCTCCCGCAGCCGGGCGTCGATGAAATCCACAATGCTCCCCACATATGAATAGGACGCCGCGACGGTCGCCGCGGTTCCCGGTCGGCGGATGCGGCTGGGGCCGACCACAATCACCGCCTCGGCAGCGCCGGCGCCGCAGCGCGCCACACCGCCTGTGTGCCCGATGGATTCCCGACGAAGTGGGCATAGCGGTTGATTCCCGCATATGTTAGGTTCCACAAATGCGGACTCGGGATCAGCGTGACGGACCGGTAGGCCCGGTTGCCTCACCAGCGTCCCAGCCCTCGCGGGGGGATGGCGTGGTCATGGCGGCCGCGCCTCATTTCCGAACCCCCGTGGGGCCTGGTCCTTCGATTTCGATGCGCCGCGGCGTATCGGCCGCATCGGTCCGCTGCCTCGAGGGTGTGTGCCAGGAGGCGGCATTTGCACGACCAGATCGATCTGATCCCCAAGGTGCCCGATCGGGGGCACGAGAGTGAGATCTCCCGGCAACGTCGTCTGACGTGGATTCGCGAACAAACCGGCAGCGGGCTGCGTGCGCTGGATCGGTTCGACCTCGATCCCGCCCGGCTGGTTGGCAATATCGAGAATTTGGTCGGCAGCGTATCCATACCGGTAGGTCTGGCCGGTCCGTTGCATTTCCGCGGTGAGCATGCCCGGGGCTGGATCACCGCGCCGTTCGCCACCACCGAGGGAGCCCTGGTCGCCTCGGCCACCCGTGGCGCCGTCGCGGTCTCGAGGTCCGGTGGGGTGGCCACCCGGGTCCTCGGACAGCGCATGGTGCGTTCGCCGCGATTCGATCTCGAGGATGTGATCGGCGCGCACCGGTTCGCCGAATGGGCTGTCGCACAACACGATGCGCTGACAACCGAGATCGCGGACGTATCCCGGCACGCGCGCCTGATCGCGGTGCGCCCCATGCAGATCGGGCGCAGTGTCGACCTGGTCTTCGAATATGAGACCGGGGATGCCTCCGGCCAGAACATGACCACCGCGTGCACCTGGCGAGCCTGCCTGTGGATCGAGAAGCAACTCGCCGGACATCCCGACATCCGGCTGCGATCGTTCTGCGTGGAGGGCAATACCGCCGGGGACAAGAAGCTCAGCCAGCGTTCGCTGATCAACGGACGCGGTATGCGGGTGACCGCGGAATGCCGGATCGACGGCCCGACCCTGCGGCGGGTGCTGAAGGTCGATCAGGCCGATATGGTGCGCGCCTTCACGATCAGTGTGGTCGGCACCGCCCTCGGCGGCGGGATCGCGCCGAATATCAACGTGGCCAACGCGATCGCCGCGATCTTCGCCGCGACCGGACAGGACATCGCGTGCGTGCACGAATCGGGCACCGGCATCCTGAATGTCGAGGCCGACGGCGACGGGATCTACGCCTCACTGCTGTTGCCGGCGTTGGCCATCGGAACGGTCGGTGGCGGTACCAATCTGCCGCAGCAGTCCGACTATCTGGCGATGCTCGGTTGCGGTGGCACCGGCACCGCGGCCCGCCTGGCCGAGATCATCGCCGGATACGCTCTGGCGCTGGACCTTTCGACGCTGTCGGCGGTGATCGGCGGGCAGTTCGCCACCGCACACGAACGGCTCGGGCGCAATCGTCCGGTGCGGTGGTTCACCAGATCCGATCTGACCGCCGAGTTCTTCCGGCGATCGCTGGCCGAGGCCGTGCCGGATCGGGCGGCGGCGGTGTCGGGGGTCGAGGTGATCGGCGATCTCACCGAGGCCAGTGTGATCAGCGATCTGACCCACCGGGTGAGTACGCAGAAGCTCGTTGGCGTACTGCCGGTGGATGTGCGCTTCGGCGACCGGCCCGATCCGCTGGAGTTGGTGGTGAAGGCCAAACCGCTCGACGGTGAGGTGGTGCTGGCCGCACACCGGATGGTCTCACTCGCCGGCGGCAGACTGGCCGAGGCGTGGTCGCGCGGCAGCGATGTCAGTGGCTTCCTCGGCACCCATATGCGCGAACTCGAGCTCTATCGTTCCCCTGGGCCGCTGACCGCGATCATGCCGCGCTGCTACGGAATTCACGTCGAACCCGACCGCGAGGCGTATCTGCTGCTGATGGAACGGCTGGGGCCCGACGTCGTCCTCAAGGATTCCGGTGATCGCCCGCAGGACTGGACCGGCGCACATATCCGTGCGGCGCTGACCGGAATCGCCGTGGCACACGGACATTGGTACGACCGGGCCGATGAGCTGGCCGCGCTGGACTGGCTGGGACCGCCGACCGAGGCCGGGCGGGTCGCGGAGATGACCGAACTGTGGCGCGGTCTGTACGAGCACCACCGGCAGGAGTATCCGGAGCTGATCACCGATGAATGGGTCGGTGAGACGATGAGCTGGATCGGTACGATCGCCGACTGGTGGCCCGAACTCGAGTCGATGCCGCGGACGCTGGTGCACAACGACTTCAATTCGCGCAATATCGCGCTGCGCCGAATCCCGGCCACCGAGCCCGGCGTCCCGGACAGTTTCACCCTGGTGGCCTATGACTGGGAATTGACCACGGTGCATATTCCGCAGCGGGATCTGGTCGAGTTCCTGGCCTATGTGCTGACGCCCGATGTCGGTGCCGAGGTCGTGGACGAATACGTCGAATACCATCGCGCCGCGGTGTCGGCGGCCGCCGGCTGCGCGATCGATCCCGTCATGTGGCGGCGCGGGTATCGACTGGCGTTGGCCGACTTCGTCATCCGCCGATTGTCGCTGTACCTGATGGTGCATGCCGTGCATCGGCTGCCGTTCATCGAGCGGGTCGTCGCGACGGTCGCCCGACTGCGGGAGCTGGACCGCCCCGCTACCGCAACACCTGCACCCAGTATCAAGAGGACCGGATCGTGACCACCTTCACCATCACCCGGCAGTCGCCGTTCCCGCTGCGCCTGCTGGCGTATTCCAATGAGCGATTCCCGCTGTGGCAGGTCGCGGGCCAGTTCCCGATGTTCCTGAGCGCCTTCGTCTACGGACAGGTGATCGTCGGCCATCAGGCCCGGTTCACGGCCGAATTGTGGCTCGGTTTCCTCGCGTTCGTCGCCTACACCTTGATGGTGCGGTGTATCGACGACAATAAGGACGCCGCGCACGATAACGAGCATTATCCGGATCGGGTGCTGCAGCGCGGGCTGATCACCTTCACCCACCTCAAGATCATCGCGGCCCTGTGCCTGGTGGTATCGGTCGCGGTGTCGATCTACGCCGACCGCGGGATCGGCCGGATCACCATGTGGTGGTTCATCATTTTCGTCACCAACAATCTGGTGCAGTTCATCCAGGTGAAGTGGTCGGCGATCGGCGCCTGGCTGGAGTCGCGACGGGTTCTGCTGGCGCTGACCGTCGTTCCGTTCTGGGGCTTCGGATCGGTGTGGATCTCGCAGATGGGCGCCGGTGACAAGCTGGTCACCGCGAAGGTGTGGTGGCTGATCGCCCTCTGGTGCGTGGCGGCGCTGCTGCTGGAGATCGCGCGCAAATCGCGTACTCCGGAAGATGATCGCCCCACTGTCGTGGACTACACCAAGACCGGTCTGCCCTGGACCGAATCCCTCGGCCTGGTCGGAACGGTGATCACCCTGTTGTCACTGGCGCTGCTGGCGACCGCCTTGGAGGCGATCATCCTGCATGTGGCGGGCGCCGATCTGTGGTGGGCCTATCTGGTGCTCGTGCTGGCCGCGCTGCTACCGGCCGGGGCCACGGTGCGATTCCTGTTGCAACGGGATCGTTTCCGGGCCAAGGATGTCTCGGAGATGTCGGCGGGGGTGTGGGTGATCGGTCAGATCGTCACCGCCTGCGCGATTCTCACGGCCTGCTGAGGCGATGCCGATGGAGTTCGCTGTCGTCGGTGCCGCTGTAGCACTTCCCGGAGTGGCCGATGTGGACCTAATGCGTGCCGATCTGCTCGCCGGGACAACTCATTTCGACTCGATAACCCGGTCGCAGGCGCTGGCGACCGGACTGGCGGCGGCCGAGATCGATGAACAGTCGTATGTTCCGACCGCGGCCGTCCTGGCCGATGCCGATCGGTTCGATCGCGAATACTTCGCGATGACCGCTGCCGAAGCGGCCTGGACCGACCCCCAGCAGCGCCTGCTGCTCACCTTGAGTCACGACGCGGTCGAATCGTCCGGAATCGCCACGGACACCGCTCGATTCGGCGTGTACGCCACCGTTTCCTCGTCCACCTACCTGTGGGGCCGGGTGCCGGAGGCGGAGCGGACGAGTCCGGCGCGTGTGGACTATCGATCCCTGCTGGGAAACGACCGCGATTTCGCCGCGTCCCGCATCGCCTACAAGCTGGGCTGCACCGGCCCGGCGGTGACGATCCAGAGTGCCTGTTCGAGTTCACTTGTCGCACTGCATCAGGCGTGTCTGGGCCTGGCCTACGGCGACGCCGATGTCGCGGTGGTCGCCGCGGCATCTCTGAAATTTCCGCAGGAACAGGGCTATATCTATGAGGAGGGCGGAATCCTTTCGCCCACCGGTCGATCGCGGCCGTTCGATGCCGGCGCCAACGGCACGATCCGGGGCAGCGGCGGCGGTGCGGTGCTGCTGCGCAGGCTCGATGACGCCCTCGACCACGGCGACAATATTCTGGCGGTGGTCGCGGGGACGGCGGTCAACAATGATGGCGCGCGGCGAATGAGCTTCAGCGCGCCCGCGGTCGGTGGCCAGCAGGATGTGCTTGCGCAGGCGGTGCGACGCGCCGGAATCAGTGCCGATCAGGTCGGATATATCGAAGCGCACGGCACCGGAACACCGATCGGCGATCCGATCGAATTCCGTGCTCTGTCACGGGTTTACGCCGGGAGCGCCGGCGATCGGCCGCGCTACCTCGGTGCGGCCAAGGCGAACTACGGACATCTCGATGTCGCGGCCGGTCTGGTGGGTTTGCTGAAGACGATACTGGTTCTTCAGGAGCGTACGGTATTTCCGCACCCGTCGTTCACCGAGCCGAATCCGGCTGTCCCGCTGGAGAAGTCGGGATTCGATATCGCGACCGAGCCGGTCGCTGTGCCGGACCTGGAATACGCGGCCGTCAGCTCGTTCGGCATGGGCGGCACCAACGGGCATGTCGTCCTGCGCCGAGCCCCACACCGGGTCGTTTCGGTGAAATCTGATGTCGCTCTGGAGATTACGATATCGAATCGCCACGCCGAGGGCCTGTCGGACTATCGGCGGCGGCTCGCGCGATATCTGCGCACGCGACCGGAGATCGGTGTCCACGATCTTGCCACTACTCTCGATCGGCGCACCCGGCACGAGCACACCTGGACCGCGACCGTCGCCTCGACCGCCGAATTCGCCGACGCACTCGAACGAGACGACGCACTCGAGCAGCCAAGCGGGCCCGTCGCGCGACCGGAAGGGCAGACCATATGGCTGCCGCCGAGTCCGCTCGGCGGTGAGGTGTGCGCACTGCCGCTGCTGGTCGGCGACCGAGCCGAGGCGCCTGCGCGCCGGGAAGTGCGCGAGATCGACGTGCACGCATTGTTCCTGGACCTGGTCGCCGCGGAACTCGGCATCGAGGCCGAGCCCGACACCGACTTCTTCGCCGCCGGTGGTGAATCGATGGCACTGGTCGCCCTGGTCGGCAAGCTGACCGATATCGCCGGATTCCACGCCGATTTCGACGCTCTCGACGGGGTGGTGCGGGTCGGGGAGATGGCCGCCGTGCTTGCCGGGCAAGCCAATCGGTCGCCGTCCGCCGAGCGCGACCTGATGCTGTTCGGGCAGGGCCGTCCCGAGATCTACCTGTACCCGCCCTCGGGCGGTACCACTTTCTGCTATGCCGCCCTGCAGCGCGACCTTCCGGGGACGACCCTGGCGGCTTTCCGCGCGGTGCGGTCGGCGACCACGGTCGAGCAGATCGCCGAGAGCTGTGTGCGGACCCTGCGCCACCACCAGGCACTGGGACCGGACCTGGTGATCGGCGGCTACTCCTTCGGCGGCAATGTCGCCTTCGAGATCGCCCGCAGGCTCGAGCAGCTCGAGCACATACCGCCGCGCCGCATCGTCCTGTTCGATTCGTTCGCCCCGCACGCATTCGGCGCCGCCGGCGCGGCCTCCGGCGATTTGGCCGACGAGGTCGAGCGGATGCTGAGCGCGGCCGAGGCGGACCTGCCCGGTTACCGATCCGATACGGATCTGGACGCCGCGGGCGAGAGTGTGCGGTCGGCGTTCGGTGAGATCTGGGCGGCCAACAATCGGGCACTGGTGAACTACCGTCCGGAGCATCGAATTTCGGTGCCCATCACCCTGATCCGGGCGAATACCCGGCTGAGCGCCGAGCGTTCGCGGGCGCTCGGGATCGAGGTCGACCGGGCCGCGGAATGGGAGCGGTGGACCAGCGGGAGGGTCGAGATCCTCGACGTCCCCGGCGATCACTACACGATGTTCACCGACCCCGCCCACCGCTCGGTGGCCGCCGCGGAACTCGCGAGCGTACTGCGCGTGGTGCGAACCGGAAGCAGGACCACAGCATGAGATTCGCTACGCCGACCCAGCGGCACCTCGTCATCGCCGCCGAACTGCGTCCCCAGGATCCCTCGCCGAACTGGGCTCTGCTGTCGCGGCTTCCGTCCGGGACCGATGCCGGGCGCTTCGCCGACGCGGTGGCCTCGACGCTGAACGCCAACCAGGCCTTCACCGAGATCTTCGAACGCGATGGTGAAGGCCGGGTTGTCGTCACCGCGAGTCCGGTCCGTCCACCGGTCGAGGTGGTCGAGTATCCGGACTTGGCGGCGGTCCAGGCGGAGGTCGCCCGGTGGGGCGATCACGCCTTCGACCTGTCGGTGGCACCGCTCTATCACGCCGAGATCGGCGTCGTGGGATCGGACTCGTACTTCATGTTCGCCGGAGCGCATGTGCTCTCGGATGGATTCGGCTTCTACAATCTCATCGCCGATTTCGCCGGCCACTACGCCGATTCCGGATATCGGAGTCCGGACACCAGCTCGCCCGCGGACACCTTGGAGCCGTTGACGCGCAACCGATTCGAAGTCGTGCGGCATTTCGCACGGATCTTCGACGGCATGACCGCGCTGCAGATCGACGGCTGGGATCGTCGCGACAGTCGCGGCCGGATCCCCGGTGGGATCAGCCGATGCGAGTTGCCATTCCGCGACTACCAGGCCGCCAAGGCGCTGGGCGCGTCGGTGGGTGCGAGACGGTACGCGGTGCTGCTGTCGGTGCTCGCGGTGACGGTCGGCTGCTTGGCGGGCGTGGATACCGTGGTGGTCTCCACACCGATGTCGAACCGCCGTTCGGGCCTCGCCTCGCAGACCACCCGCGGGGTTCGGGTCAACGCACTTCCGGTGCGCTGCTATATCGGCGCCGAAACGGTTTTCGCGGATCTGTGCCGCCGCACCGAGGAACAGATCCGCGGCCTGATCGACTTCGAACAGCACGCCTTCTCCGAATTCTCCCGAACCCTGTTTCCCGCGGCATCCATGGATTCCACCCAGCCGTCAGTGGGTTTCACCCTGTATCCGCGACCGCTGGCGGCGGTGGTCGGCGGGCGGACCGGCGAGACCATCAATGTCGACCGTCGTTTCCTGCAATATCCGCTGACGGTCGACATCGAGGTGGACGAGGGCGCAGCGACATTGATCGTCGAACGCGCCGACCACCTGCCGCACACCGATATCGGCGCGCTGTACACGCACGTGCTGCGCCAAGTTCTCGACTCGGACGCTCGCATCCGGCTCGGCGAGATCACCTGGACCAGTGGGGAACTCGCATCGAGCGTGCCGCCGGTCACCGAATTCCCGGCCCGCACGATGGCCGCGGAATTCGCCGCGGCCGCGGCCCGCCACGCCG
>JAFMQT010000719.1 GCA_017354515.1 Nocardia sp.
ACGATACCCTCACCACCTGCGAAAAGTGTGACGGCAAGCTGCGCAAGCTGTTCAACTCCGTCGGAATCGTCTTCAAGGGCAGCGGTTTCTATCGCACCGACAGCCGCAACGGTTCCTCGTCGGCTACCGAATCCGCGAAGTCCGAGTCGAAATCCACGGAGGCGCCGAAGCCTTCGGGCAGCACCTCGGATTCCAAGTCGAGCGCGTCCGGAGCCTCGTCGGACTCTTCCTCGGCCGCCTGATCATCGACGGTTCGGCCCGGATTCATCCACAGGGCGAAGGTTGTCCACAGGGCGGTTCCGACCTGCACTTTCTCCGGTTGACGGCCGGTCGGCACGGCTATCGTCGGCCGCATGTGGCATACGGGCTGGGACCGATCGCGGTCCGAGGCGGATTCCGATCTGGGCCGTGATCGCGGCACCGAACTGCTGGCCAGGATCCGGCCGGCCTGGCTGGATCTGACCCTGCTGCGGCGGCTGGCCGCACTCGCGTTCGCGGCATTCGCGGCCCTGCTCGCGGTCCGCGGTGAATCCACCGGGCAACACGCACCGGTCGTCGTCGCGGCCCGAGACCTGACTCCCGGCCAGATACTGCGGGAAGCCGATCTGCGACGCACCTCGCTGCCCGCCGACGCGCTGCCGCCGGGCGCGATCACCGACCCGGCCCCACTGATCGGGGCGACGTCCGCCGGCGCGGTGCACGCGGGTGAGATCCTGACCGATCTGCGGACCGTGAGCCCGCGGTTGGCCACGGCGGCCACCGGTGTGCCGGAGGCCCGCATCGTGCCGATGCGCCTGGCGGACAACGCGATTGCCAACATTCTGCGTGCGGGCGACCGGGTGGACGTGGTGGCCGGTGAAGAATCGGGAGCCGGCGCCGGATCCGGCGGCCTCGACCATGCATCCGCTCCCCGCACCCTGGCCACCGACGCCGCGGTGGTCCTGGTCTCCGGCGGCAGCGAGCCGGCGACATCCGGGCGACCACGCTCCGGCGGCGGCGAACACGTCGTATTGCTGGCCCTGGATCCCGAGCACGCGTCCACCGTCGCGGCGGCATCGCTGCACACCGCGCTGACCGTGGTTTTTCACTAACGTTTGCCGCGTTAACCGACGATTTGCCGGTTCTGTCCGTTAGCATCCGGATTATTCATGCGATAGCGAACAGCAATCGCCCGGATGCCGGGCTCAGACGGGAGTCGCCATGTTGAAAGGGTTCAAAGAATTCCTGTTCCGCGGCAACGTGATCGACTTGGCGGTCGCGGTGGTCCTGGGCACCGCATTCGTCGCGATCGTCACCGCGGTGGTCCACGGAATCGTCACCCCGCTGCTGTCCCTGTTCGGCGGAACCGGTGACAAGGGGTGGGGCTTCTACCTCGACTCGACGAAGCCGACGAGTTTCGTCGCCCTCGGCCCGATCGTCAGCGCCGTGATCAATTTCGTTCTGATCGCGGCCATCCTCTACTTCGTGCTGGTCCTTCCGGCCACCCGGGTGATGAAGCGCCTCGGTAAGCGGCCCACCAAGACC
>JAFMQT010000720.1 GCA_017354515.1 Nocardia sp.
GGCGTCGGCGGCCAGGGCCAGTTGCCCGACGCGGCGCCGCTTGTCGAGTTCGTCGCCCTTTTCGGCGAGGGTGGCGAATACCTGCCCCAGGCGCAGCTGGTCGACTTCGATCGGGTCGCCGGCGGCCATCGCCGGGCCGACCTGTGTGAAGTCCGAGCCCGAGGCCAGCAGGGTGCCGATCACGGCGCCGGCGGAGGTGCCGATGATGCGGTCGGCGCGGGCGGGATCGATTCCGGCCGAACGTAATCCGACGACCAGGCCGGCCAGCCAGGCGATACCGACCGGACCACCTCCACCCAGAACCAATGCCGTATCGATCCGTTGCCCCGATGCCGCCGCAGTCATAGTCGCGCACCTTACCTGCCCTCGCGCGGCCTCGCCCGATCGTGGCCGCACCCGCCGACGGATCGGTTCAGCAGCCTTTCCAGACGGGGGCGCGTTTCTCGGCGAAGGCGAGCACCCCCTCGCCGGCGTCCTGCGAGGACAGCGCCGGGGCGGCAACCTCGAGCTGCCGGGTGAAGGCGGTGTCGGTGGACCAGTCCGGGAACTCGTCGATGATCTGTTTGCTCGCGGCCAGGCTCAGCGGGGCGTTGACGGCGATCCGCTGGGCCAGCTCGAGGGCGGCGGTCAGCGCGTTACCGGCGTCGGTGACCTCGTTGACCAGGCCGAGCGCGGCGGCGCGGTCGGCGCTGATCGGGTCCCCGGTGAGGGCCAGTTCCATCGCGATCGCGCGCGGCATCCGCTGCGCCAGGCGTAGCACACCACCGCCGACGGCGACGAGTCCGCGTTTGGCTTCGGGTATGCCGAACGTCGAATTCTGTGCGGCCACTACCAGATCCGCGGCCAGGGCGAGTTCGCATCCGCCGGCCAGGGCGGGGCCTTCCACGGCCGCGATGAGTGGTTTGCTCGGGGGTTTGCCGGTGATGCCGAGTGGTCCGCGTTCGGTCATCGGTGTTTCGCCGCGGGCGGCGGCCTTAAGGTCCATTCCGGCGCAGAAGTATCCGCCCGCGCCGGTGATGATCGCGACCTGCGCGGCCGGATCGGCCTCGTAGGCGTCGATCGCCCGCTCGATCGCGAGCGCGGCCGCCAGATTGACCGCGTTGCGGACTTCGGGCCGGTTGATGGTGATGACAGTGACCGGGCCGCGCCGCTGCACCAGGACCGGTGGCGGCGGTGGGGACGGTATCGCGGTGCGCCGGCGGCTGTCGATGTGCACGTTGCCGGCGGACACGGTCACCGGCAGGCCCAGCAGATCACCGTCGATGAGTTCGCCGATCAGTTCGGGGTCGGTGCTGCGCAGCAGGATTCGTGCGCCGCCGGGTTCGATCAAGCTCAGTACCGCGGCTTCGGGTTTGCCGTCGCGGCCGTGCGGCACGGTGTAGGCCTCGATGACCGCGGGGCCCTCGTATTCGGAGCGGGCCGGGCGCGACGGCGGATTGTCGATGATCGGTTTCAGATGCCGGTACGGGCGCGACGGTGGCGTGCTGGAGTAGACGCCGAGCGCGTGTTTGGTGACGT
>JAFMQT010000395.1 GCA_017354515.1 Nocardia sp.
TCGCGGCGTCGAACAGATCCGTCGCATAGGTCAGGAATCCGCCGATACCGGCCGGATTACCGTCCTCGTCGTAGGCGTCGGCGATCATCAGCTGCAGGTCGAACTGCGAGACGTGCAGGTCCTGATCGATTCCCGCGACGGTCAACCCCGGCAGTTCCACCGCGGTGCGCGCCAAATTCTGGAACGACAGGCTCACCTGGAACAGCGGGTGGTGCGCGGTCGAGCGCGGCGGGTTGAGCACCTCGACCAGCCGCTCGAACGGAATATCCGCGTTGGCGAAGGCCCGCAGATCGGTATCGCGCTGCCGCGCCAGCAGATCGGCGAAGGACTCGCCGCGATCGATCCTGGTCCGGAAGATCACGGTGTTGACGAACATGCCGATCAGATCGTCGAGTTCGGCCTCACCGCGACCGGCCACCGGCGAGCCGATGGCGATATCGTCGCTGCCGGACAGCCGGGCCAGCAGCAGCGCGAACGCCGAATGCACCACCATGAACAGCGTCGCCCCGTGCGCACGGGCCAGCTCCTGCAGCCGGGCGTGCACCTCGGGCTCGATCCGTACCTCGGCCCGGGCCCCGGCCATACTCGCCACCGCCGGACGCGGGCGGTCGGTCGGCAACTCCAGCACGTCGGGCAGGCCGTCGAGTGCGGTCTCCCAGTACGAGATCTGCTGGGCAGCAATGGAATCGGAATCTTCCTCGGCGCCTAGAACCGCACGCTGCCAGAGTGCGTAGTCGGCGTACTGGACCCGCAGCGGGGCCCACTCGGGGCTCGCGCCGGCGCTGCGGGCGGCATAGGCGATCATCACATCGCGCACCATCGGCGCCATCGAGGAGGCATCGGCGGCGATGTGGTGGGCCACCACGGCCAGCACGTACTCCGATTCCGAGTCCGCGACCTCGAACAGCCGGACCCGCACCGGAATCTCGGTCGTCACATCGAAAGATGTTGTGGCCAGCTCGGATACCGCACCGGCCACCGCGTCGGCGGGGAGGGTTTCCGGTTCGAGCCCCATGCGGGTGTCGGCCGGCAGAATCACCTGCACCGGCCCCTCGGCAGTCTCCGGATAGATCGTCCGCAGCACCTCGTGCCGGGCCACCACGTCGTCGAGCGCCGCACCCAGCGCCTCGATATCCAGTTCACCGGACAGGCGCAGCGCGAAGGGAACGTTGTAGGCGGCCGATCCGGAACCGGTCCGCTCATCCTGGTCGAAGCGGTTGAGGAACCACATACGCTGCTGGGCGGGCGACAACGGCAGCCGCTCGGGGCGCGGCACCGAACCCAGCGGCACGGTCCGCACCGCGTGTGCCGAGGAGTCCAGCGCCGCCGCCAGACTCGCCACCGTGGGCGCCTCGAACAGGGTACGCACCGGAACCCGGCTACCCACGGCCGCGCCCACCCGCGCCACCACCCGGGTGGCCACCAGCGAATTGCCGCCCAGGGCGAAGAAATCGTCGTCGGCGCCGATCCGCTCCGCGCCCAGGATCTCACCGAACACCTCGGCGACGATCTCCTCCACCGGAGTGCTCGGCGCCCGGAACTCGCGGGCACTGAATACCGGTTCGGGCAACTGTTTGCGGTCGAGTTTGCCGCTGGCGTTGAGCGGCAGCTCGTCCAGCACCGTCACGACCGCCGGAACCATATACGCCGGAACCGAATCCGCGATCCCGCTGCGCAACCGGTCCGGGTCGAGTTCCATCCCCGGGGACCCGACCGCGTAGGCGACCAGTTGATCGCCGAGCGTCGAACCCATCACCAGAGCCACGGCCTGGCCCACCCCCGGCTGGGCCAGCAGCGCGTTCTCGATCTCACCGAGTTCGATGCGCTGACCGCGGAATTTCACCTGGAAATCGGTGCGGCCCACATATTCGAGCCGGGCCGGGCGGTGTTCGTCACCGGCCGCCCACCGCACCAGGTCACCGGTGCGGTACATGCGCTCGCCGGACTCGAAGGGGTTTGCGACGAAGCGATCGGCGGTCAGATCGGCGCGGGCCACGTAGCCGCGAGCGAGCTGATCGCCGGCCAGATACAGCTCACCCGGGACGCCGGAGGGCACCGGATGCAGCCGCGCGTCGAGTACGTAGACGCGAGTGTTCCACTGCGGCAAGCCCACCGGAACACTCGGTCGGTCCGCGGGACCGACCGGCCAATAGGTGACCGAGACCGTGGCCTCGGTGGGGCCGTACAGATTGTGGATGCGCGCCTGGCTGACCGCGTGCACCGCGTCCACAGTCTCCGGCGGCAGCGCCTCACCGATGACGAAGATGTCCTGCAACGACGGGCAGCTGTCCGGGCCGATATGCGAGGCGAATACGCTCAGCATCGAGGGCACGAAGTCGGTGACCGTAACCCCGTACGCGGCAATGGTTTCCGCGACATACAGCGGGTCGCGGTGACCGTCGGGCACCGCCAGCACCAGTTCGGCGCCGGCCCGCAGCGGCATCCAGTAACCCCATACCGACAGGTCGAAGGTGGCCGCCGTCTTCTGCAGATAGACATCGCCGCTGCCCAGCGGATAGGCCGCCAGCATCCATTCGATCTGATTGTTCAGTGCCGCGTGCGAGATCATCACGCCCTTGGGGCGGCCGGTGGATCCGGAGGTGAAGATCACATACACCGGATGTTCGGGCCGCAGTGGCGCCGAAAGTTCCTCCGGCCGGATCGCATCGGCGTCGAAATCGCCTAGGTCCGTGCCGTCCAGCCGCACCGCCGGAATGTTCCCGGGCAGCGCGACGCTGTCCGCGTCGCGGGTCACCACGCACACCGGCCCGGCGGTCTCGAGGATATGCGCGATCCGGTCGGCGGGATGATCGGGATCCAGCGGCACATACGCCCCGCCGGCCGCCACGATGGCGTACATGCCGATCACCAGGTCCAGCGAGCGCCGGATCGACAGCCCGACCAGCACTCCCGGGCCGACTCCCCGCGAGATCAGCAGGCGGGCCAGCTGATTGACGTAGGCGTCGAATTCGCCATACGTGAGTTGGGTGTCCGCATAGCTCAGCGCCACCGCATCGGGATGACTCGCGGCGGCCCGCCGATAGCCGTCGAGCGCGAGTCCGGGAGTGATCGGATGCGCGGTGTCGTTGTACTCGGTGAGGATTCGCCGCCGCTCGGCGTCGTCGAGCAGGTCCAGATCACCGATGACACGGCCGGAGTCGGCGGTGATCTGCTCGAGCACCCGGATCAGCCGGTCGGTGTACCCGACGACGGTGGACTCGTCGAACAGGTCGACCGCATAGGAGACATTGGCGACCATTCCCGCGGGTGCACCGGATTCGGTGTGCGGGAACACCTCGAGCATCAGATCGTAACGGGCGATCGCCCCGTCGAAATCGACCGGCTCCGCGGACAATCCGGGCAACCGCAGCGAGGTGCCGCCCAGATTCTGGAACAGCAGCGCGACCTGGAACAGCGGATGGTGGGCCTGCGACCGTACCGGATCGATGACCTCGACCAGCCGCTCGAAGGGCAGTTCGACATGCGAGAAGGCCTTGAGGTCAACATCTTTGACTGCGGCCAGCAGTTCGGCGGCCGTCGCCGCGGAATCCACCGGAGTCCGCAGCGGCAGCATGTTGACGAACATGCCGATCAGCGGATCGAGTTCGGCCTCACCACGTCCCGCGGCCGCGGTGCCGATGACGATATCGTCCGCCGCGGCCGAACGGGCCAGCACGATCGCCAGCGCGGTATGCATCACCATGAACGCCGACGTTCCGGTGCGCTGCGCCAAATCCTCGATCCGCGCATGCAGTTCGGGGGTGATGTGCACGGCATAGGCAGAACCCGCGCCGGAGGCCACGGGCGGGCGCGGGCGGTCCGCCGGCAGATCCAGCCGGTCCGGAATCCCGTCCAGGGCCGCTCGCCAGTACCCGATCTGCTTGGCCAGCAGCGAGTCCGGATCGTTCTCGTCGCCGAGCATCTCACGCTGCCACAACGTGTAATCCGCGTATTGCACCGGCAGTGGCTGCCACGCCGGCCGGGAACGATTGCGCCGGGCCAGGAACGCGGTCAGCAGATCCTTGGTGAAGGGTGCGGCCGAGGAGCCGTCGGCGGCGATGTGATGCACGACCACGACCAGCACGTGATCGTCGTCGGCCAGTTCGGCGACCGCGATCCGCAGCGGCACCTCGGCGGCCACATCGAAACCCGTGCCCATCCGATCGGCCAGCCACCCGGGCAGCTCGTCCTCTGTGACCGGTGTCGGCGACAGATCCGGAATCGACTCTCCCGCAGGGAGAATCACCTGATGCCCGACACCGTCGACGGCCGGGTACACGGTGCGCAGAGTCTCGTGCCGTTCGATGACATCGCCGACGGCGGCCTGCAACGCCTGCACATTCAGCGGGCCGCGCAACCGGATCGCGAACGGAATGTTGTTGGCCGCCGAGGCGGGGTCGAACTGGTTCAGGAACCACATCCGCTGCTGCGCCAGCGACAACGGGATGGTGTCCGGGCGCGGTTTCGGAGCCAGCGCCGGTCGCCCGCCCGAACCCTTCAACGGCTCCAGGCGCGCCGCGAATTCGGCCACCGTCGAGGCCTCGAACAGCAACCGAGCCGGAATCCGCGCCGAGATCTGCGCGCCCAGCCGCCCCGCCACCCGGGTGGCGATAAGTGAATTACCGCCTAGTTCGAAGAAGTCGTCGTCGGCGCCCAGCGGCTGCGGCGGGTCCAGCAGTTCGGTGAAGACC
>JAFMQT010000396.1 GCA_017354515.1 Nocardia sp.
CCGCCGGGCTCGGCCACCAGGTCACCCTCTTCGAACAGGCTGACAGTCTCGGCGGCCAGGTCGCCCTGCTCGCGCGCGCGGACTCCTACCGTGAGTGGTCCGGAGTCACCGATTGGCTTGCCACGCAACTGTATCGGACCAAGGCAGAAATCCGGCTCGGGTACCGCGCCACCGCCGCCGATCTCGTCGATCACTACGAGGCGGTCGTGGTCGCGACCGGATCGACGCCGATCCGGCACGGCTGGACCGCCCGCCATCCCGCCCGCTGGGCCGCCGGACGGCCGCAGCTCCCCGGCACCGAACAGTGGAACGTCTACACTCCGGATCAGGTGCTGGCCGGCAATTCCGAACTGCCGCACCGATTCCTGCTCCTCGATGACACCGGCGACCGGCACCCGTTCATCGTCGCCGAATATCTGACCCGGCGCCGCCATCCGGTGCACATCGTCTCGCAGTATCCCCAGCTCGGGCACGCGTTCGCCGATGGTCACGATCTGCCGTTCGCCTTCGGCCAACTTCGCCGTGCGGGTGTGACTTTCACGCCGAACACCGAAGTCGTGGCGATCGACGAGGACACCGTCACCCTCGCCGATGTGCACACCGGGGATATCTCGCAACTCACCGACATCGACGCGGTGGTACCGATTCTCGGCAATATCGCCGACGACAGCCTGGCTCGCGAATTGGCCGGTACCGATCTCGAGGTCCACGTCATCGGCGACGCACAATCACCGCGCCGCATCTTCAACGCCATCTGGGAAGCCGAAACCACGGCCAGAGCACTCTGACCCACCACAGCAAGGAACCGATATGCGACCGTGCGCGCCGACGCAGACCCCCGACGTAGACCGGGATGCCCTGCGGCAGAAGTATTTGGCCGAACGCGATAAGCGCCTGCGCCCCGAAGGACAGCAACAGTATCTGGAGGCCGAGGACGAATTCGCGGACTTCTACGAATCCGATCCGCACCTACCGGTGATCCCTCGCGATCCGATCACCGACGAGGTGGAGGTGGTGGTCCTCGGTGGCGGTTTCGCGGGCTTGATCACCGCGCACCGGTTGCGCGAGCAGGGCGTCACCGACTTCCGCATCATCGAACTGGGCGGCGATTTCGGCGGCGTCTGGTACTGGAACCGGTATCCGGGAATCCAAATCGATTCGGACGCCTACTGTTATCTGCCGCTGCTCGAGGAAACCGGATATCTGCCGACGGAGAAGTTCACCCACGGCGACGAGTGCTACGAGCACGCCCAGCGCATCGGAAAAACGTTCGGCTTCTACGACAGCGCGATCTTCCACACGATGGTGAAGCAGCTCGAATGGGACGAGCAGATCAACCGCTGGCATATCCGCACCAACCGCGGCGACGACATCAAGGCCCGGTTCGTGATCATGTGCCAGGGCCCCTACAACCGGCCCAAACTTCCGGGCATCCCCGGTATCAAGGACTTTCGCGGCCACACCTTCCACACCGCCCGCTGGGATTACGATTACACCGGCGGCAATTCGCGCGGCGGGCTGGACAAGATCGCCGATAAGACGATCGCGATCATCGGCACGGGTTCGACCGGAATTCAAGCGATCCCGCATCTGGCGCGCGGAGCCGAACATCTGGTCGTGTTCCAGCGCACGCCGTCCTACATATTCGAGCGCGGTGACGTATTCACCGATCCGGAATGGGCCGCATCCCTGAAGCCGGGGTGGCGCGACGCCCGCCAGCGCAACTTCCACAATGCCGCCTTCGCCTTCTACAACCCGGGTGAACCGGATCTGATCTGCGACGGCTGGACCGAGGTCGCCCGCAACCTGGCCGCCAAACTCAATGCCGGTGATGGCTCGGGGTGGGCGCAGTTGGCGGATCCGGAGGTGTTCCTGGAACTCAAGGAGATCGAGGACTACCGGGCCATGCAGCGGCTGCGCGATCGGGTCGCCGAGATCGTCACCGACCCGGACACCGCCGAAATCCTCAAGCCCTACTACCGCAATATGTGTAAGCGACCGTGTTTCAGCGACGAATATCTTCCGACGTTCAATCGTCCCAATGTCACGCTGGTCGATGTGTCCGGCACCAAGGGGGTCGAACGCATCACCGAAAAGGGTGTCGTGGCAGGCGATGTCGAATACGAGGTGGACTGCCTGATCTTCGCCAGCGGTTTCGAGATCACCACCAGCCTGGACCGCCAATACGATATCGAACCGTTCACCGGCCGCGACGGAACCTCGCTGTACGACCATTGGGGCGGTGGTTTTCGCACCCTGCACGGCGTGATGACGCACGGCTTCCCGAATATCCTGTTCACCGGTTTCATTCAGGGCGGGGTGACGGCGGCGACCACCCTGATGTTCGAACAGCAGGCCGATCACATCGCCTACATCGTCAAACAGGCCCAGGCGCGGGGCGTGACATACGCCGAGCCGACCGCCGAGGCCCAGGCCGAATGGGTCGCGACGGTGCGTGCGAATTCGGTCGACAACACCACATTCGTCACCGAATGCACCCCCGGCTACTACAACGCCGAGGGCGAACCCAACGGTCGCGGATTCCTCGGCGACCCGTTCTGGGGCGGATTCTATGAACTGAGCGACCTGCTGCAGGCCTGGCGCGACACCGGACGACTCGAGGGGCTGACATTCGAATGACCAGCACACGCACAGCGATTGTGACCGGCGGCGCGGCCGGTATCGGCGCGGGTATCAGCACTCGCCTGGCCGCCGACGGATACGCGGTGGCGATTTTCGATCTCGACGGCGACGCCGCGAACAAACTGGCCGCGGCACTGGAGGAATCCGGCGGCACGGCGATCGGGGTCACCGTCGACGTGACCGACCGGGCCGCCGTCGACGCGGGAGTCGCGGAGGTACGAAACCGGCTGGGCCGGCCCACGATTCTGGTCAACAACGCCGGACTCACCATCGCCACACCATTTCTCGACATCACGCCCGAAGCCTGGAACAGCGCGCTCGATATCAATCTCGGCGGCCAATTCCATTGCTGCCAAGCGGTTTTACCGGACATGATCGACCAGCGCTGGGGTCGGATCGTGAATATCTCCTCCTCCAGCGTGCACAGCGGCGTCCCCGGACTCGCCGCCTACGTCTCGGCGAAATCGGCGGTAGTCGGGCTTACGAAAACGCTGGCGCTCGAATTCGCCAGGCACGGAATCACGGTCAACACCATCCCGCCCGGATTCATCGACACACCCATGACCCGCCGCACCGCCGACAGCGGATTCCTCGACATCTCCCAGCAGGAGCAGGCCACCCCGGTCGGCCGGATCGGGAAACCCGAGGATATCGCCGCCGCCTGCTCATTCCTGGTCAGAGATGAGGCGAGCTACATCACCGGCCAGATCATCGGCGTCAACGGCGGGCGCAATACCTGAGGGCCCCGACACGAGACAGGAGGCACACCGTGCCCGCGATCACCACCAGAAAACTGAGCGAACATGTCGGCGTGGAAGTCACCGGCGTCGACGTCGACCGCCTGCTGCACGACCCCGACATCCCGTCCGAATGTCTGAACGCGCTGGAGGCACACGGCGTCCTGGTATTCCGTGACCTGCACATCGACGACGAATCACAGGCCGCGTTCTCTCGACGCCTCGGGCAGCTGGTGCAGTTCCCCGGCTACCCGAATCCGGAGGTCATGGAGATCAGTTTCGACCCCGCCAACCCGAACGCGGAATTCTTCGCCAGCAACGATTACTGGCATATCGACGGCTTCATGGACGAGGTCCCGGCCCGGGCCTCGATCATGAGCGCCCACACCGTCACCGAGGTGGGCGGCGAAACCGAATTCGCCAGCACATACGTTGCCTACGAACACCTTTCGGACGAGGAGAAGCGGCGATTCGCCGACCTGCGGGTAGTGCACTCGTTCGAGACCGTGCAGCGCCGCAGCTATCCGGACCCGACACCGGAACAGCTGGCGGAGTGGGAAAGACGAGGATCACGCATCCACCCGCTGGTCTGGGTGCACCGATCCGGCCGTCGCTCACTGGTTTTCGGCTCCGCCTGCTCGCATATCGTCGGCATGGACCGCGACGAAGGCCGGCGGCTGCTGCTCGACCTGGAACAGCGGGCCACCACCCCGGACCGGATCCTGTCCTACACCTGGTCCGTCGGGGACATGGTGATCTGGGACAATACCGGCCTGGTCCACCGCGCCCGCCCCTTCGACCGCTCCGAACCCCGCCGCATGCACCGATCCACGCTGGTCGGAGAGGAGTCGATCACCTCGGCCCAGGCGGTGAACGCCTGATCCGGGCGTAACACACGGCGATATCCCGTCGGTTGCCCACCCTTGTGAACCGGCGGTAACCTCATGTCCGAGCTGAGGGGGCAGGAGTTCGGCTGGCCCCGGGCATGAAGTACCGGTGGCGAGAGGACAGCATGGGCAACTGGAGGCAGCCAAGCCAGGTCATCGCGACGATGGTTGCCGCGGGGGCGACGGTATGACGAATCCGCAGGGACCTCAGGGGTACGAACAGCCGTCGATTCCCTCGGGTGGGCCGCTGGGCGCGAACTGGAAAGACGGCGAACTGCACAACGCCTTCCAGGCTCTGACCGTCGACCACACCTATGACCAGGCACGCCAATACGAAACAGCGGCGAACCTGTGGAACGAGGGGGTCGAGACCTTCCAACAGGAGATCACCAGGTCGATATCCGATGCGTGGGAAGGGGTTTCG
>JAFMQT010000004.1 GCA_017354515.1 Nocardia sp.
GGCGAGTCCGATCGAAGATCGGCTCACCGGAGGGAACTCCGTTCCCGTTCGGCTCAGCGTGAGCGTCTGCGTTCATGTCGGGCCTGTCCACTGGTTGGTCCGGTTGGTGAGGCACCCCGGCACTGTTCAGCACCGGAGGCCAACACCGAAGCTACGAACCGGGTACCAAGCACGTCTATGGTCATGCTCGACCATGCTCAAATTCACCGAACACCTAGCGGAGTTGGTGTTACTCGGGGATCATTACCCGTGTTCCAAGCATGTACCAGCATGATCCGAATCGAGGTCACACCATGCGGTTAACGTTTCTCGGCAAGGCAGGCTCGGAGGGCGGCGGGTGCCCGTCGCTGTACACCACCGACCGAAACACTTACCTAGTGCAAGGTTGGGAGACGAAAACAGTTGGCACAGTAGAGATTCCGCACCTACTGACCGGGTTCTGCGAACCCGACACGTTCATCGGTGCGCCGATGACAGACACCGGGCGGGGCACGTTCCGGCTCGGTGGCCGACCGATCAACGACACAGAGACGTTGGCACAGCTCGACCTTGCCGACGACGAAACGGCAATCGAGGTGCCGAAACTGGAAAGGACGTTCTACGGCAATGCTGCTAGTGCAGGGTGAAGCGTTCAACGACCTGTTCCGAACAGCGCAACGCGAAGCGTTCCACCTCGAAGTCAAGGACGACTACTACCCGCAGGGGTATCCGCCGCTGGTCCGGTTCCTGAACAACGAACCCGACGACTACGCATGGTTCCAGCCATGGCTGGACCTGGTGAAGGAAACCACCGGCCGGGGTGTCGCGGTCAACCGGGCACGGGTAGTAACCGAACCACACAACGACTACACCCGGTACGCCAAGCATGTTGCCCGCCTCAACGTCGAAGCGGGCGAAGACGTCCGGTACCTGCCGCGCCACCGCATCGACTCCACCGAGTTGACCCGTGAGGACTGGTGGATGTTTGACGACTCGGTGGTGTCGTTCTCGATGTTCGAACCAGGCGAACACGGAAAATGGCTCGGTGGCGGGGTAACCACCGATCCGGGGGTGGTTACCTACATCCGGACCGTAAAACAACGGGTGTGGTCGATGGCTACCCCGTTGGCCGAATACCGGTGACCGGTTCACTCGACCAGGCCAAGGAAGCTCTCGGGGCACGTCTCCGAGAGCTTCGCCATGATGCCGGTATCTCCGGGACCGAACTTGCCCGCCGCGCCGGATGGCACCAAACCAAAGTATCGAAAATCGAGTACGGCAAAACCAAACCCACCGACGCCGATATCCGCGCCTGGTGCGCTCACACCGGCGCGGAAGACCAGGTACCGGACCTGATAGCCACGCTGCGGAACATCGAGGCAGCCTGGCTCGAATGGCGGCGGCTGCTCGGCACCGGAACCAAGCGGAGGCAGCAAGCCTCGATCCGGCTCGAAGCCGAAACACAGGTGATGCGGGTGTATCACCCGTTCCTGATCCCTGGTCTACTCCAAACCGCTGAGTACGCCGGGGGAGTCCTGCGCTCGGTGGTCGAGTTCCAGCAAGTACCCGACGACGTGGAAGACGGCGTATCCAAACGGATGCAGCGGCAACAAATCCTGTACCGCAGGCAGCACCGATTCCACTTCGTCATCGCTGAGCAAGCGCTGTACACCACGGTCGGCGACGACCACACCATGATCGGTCAGCTAGACCGCCTGCTAGCGGTCCAAGGTATGCCACGGGTGACGCTCGGGGTTGTCCCGGCCGGGGCACCGTACCGGGTGTCTATGACCAACTTCGCGATGTTCGACAACACGCGGGTAATGGTCGAAACCGTGACAGCGGAACTCACGGTTACCCAACCACGGGAGATATCCCAATACGGCCGCGCGTTCGATACGCTCGCCGGTCAATCCGTGACCGGGGATGCTGCCCGAACGTTGATCCGCCAGGCTCTCACGGTCCGGTCCCGTGGGGCTCTAGACTCCGACGTATGACCAGCAACGAGGGCCGTACAACAAGAGTGATTGACCGTGTGAGTGCGATCAACTGGAATCGGGTGCCCGACGAGAAGGATGCCGAGGTCTGGGACCGGCTGACCGGGAACTTCTGGTTGCCCGAGAAGGTGCCGGTCTCCAACGACATCCCGTCGTGGAACACGCTGAACGCGCATGAGAAGCAGCTCACCATGCGGGTGTTCACCGGGCTGACGCTGCTGGACACCATCCAGGGCACGGTCGGCGCGGTGAGCCTGATCCCCGATGCGCTGACCCCGCACGAGGAGGCGGTGTACACCAACATCGCGTTCATGGAGTCGGTGCACGCCAAGAGCTACAGCTCGATCTTCTCCACCCTGTGCTCCACTCGCGAGATCGACGATGCCTTCCGCTGGTCGGAGGAGAACCCGAACCTGCAGCGCAAGGCCGAGATCGTGCTGGACTACTACCGGGGCGACGAGCCGCTCAAGCGCAAGGTGGCCTCCACACTGCTGGAGAGTTTCCTTTTCTACTCCGGCTTCTACCTGCCGATGTACTGGTCCTCGCGGGCCAAGCTGACCAACACCGCCGACCTGATCCGCCTGATCATCCGCGATGAGGCCGTACACGGCTACTACATCGGCTACAAGTACCAGAAGGGCCTGGAGGATCTCACCCAGCCGGAACGGGACGAGCTGAAGAACTACACCTTCGAGCTGCTGTTCGAGCTGTACGAGAACGAGGTCGAATACACCCAGGACCTCTACGACGAGGTGGGCCTGACCGAGGACGTCAAGAAGTTCCTGCGCTACAACGCCAACAAGGCCCTGATGAATCTCGGCTACGAGGGACTGTTCCCCAAGGACGAGACCGACGTCAACCCGGCCATCCTGTCCGCGCTATCGCCCAACGCCGACGAGAACCACGACTTCTTCTCCGGTTCGGGTTCGAGCTACGTCATCGGCAAGGCGGTCAACACCGAGGACGAGGACTGGGACTTCTGAGCTTCCGATCCAGGCAGTTCGTTCACAGCCGGCGCACAGCGTGCGCTAGGCCGGCCGCCAGTTCTATCCGATAGCTTCTGGATATGGGACACTCCGCGGGCTTCGTCATCGGACCGGCCGCACCGGTAACCTCACCCACGGTGCGGGTCTGCCGCCCACGACTGCGGAGTACGAGGCCGATGACCACGACGACACCTGTGATCCTGTTGCACGGGCAGCCGGGCGATCACGCGGACTGGAATCGGGTGCGCGCGTACCTGCCGCCCTCGCTGCGGGGACTGGCCTGGGATCGTCCGGGCTACGGCGACAACGACTTACCCGGCGGCACCCTGGAGGAGAATGCGGCGTGGGTGCTGAACCGGATGGACCGGGAGGGTATTCGCCACGCGGTTCTGGCCGGGCACTCCTATGGCGGTGGAGTGGCACTGGCGGTCGCCGCGATGGCGCCCGAGCGGGTGCGCGGACTGGTCTCGGTCGCTGGCGTCGGGCCCGGCTGTCTGTCCGGCATGGACGAATTCATGGCGGCCCCGGTATCGGGCCCCATGCTGTCGATGGCGATGTGGTCGGTTATGCCGTGGCTGGCCCGGCGTGGTCTTGCGCTGCATCCGAAAACCAAGGGCGCCTGGCGGTCTCTCGCGGGCATCCATCACGAACACGGTCAGGTGTGGCGGACGGTGCTGCTGGAGCAGCGTGAGCTGTTCCACAGCCTGGACCAATGGCTCGACAGACTCGACGGATCCGATATCCCGGCGTTGATCCTGGCTGATCCGGCCGATAAGGTCGTCCCGATCTCGACCGCACGCGCGCTGCACGAGCGGTTCCCGCGCTCGAGCCTGGAGCTCGTCACGGGGGCCGGACATCTGCTGCCGCAGCGGATCCCGGATGTGATCGCAGCGAAAATTGGTGAATTTGTCGATTCGTTGGGCTGAGCGAGCTCGGGCCGGTGCTCGCGAACGCTGGCGCGCCTATCTGCGCGAGGAGCGGGCCTTTCCGCCGCCACCACCGATGACACCGGAAGCCGGGCTGCTGGGCCGGGTGGTCGAGGAGCTTCGCTGGTCCTTCGCTCCGCCCCGGTACTGGCTCGAGGGCGTGGCGTTCAATGTGGTGCTGTCGCTGCTGTATCTGCTCTACGAACCGCTGGCGCACACCCATCGCCGGTTCGGCTGGGTGGTGCTGGTCGGCACGTATTTCGCGACGTTCATCCTCGCCGACATCACCACCACCAATGTGCTGGGCCCCGATGCGGTCCGGGTGCGCGGCGGACTCGACGCCGGAATTCCGATGCGCACGATTCTGCTCACCAAGAACCTGGTGCTGCTGATCATCGTGGGCCTGCCGACGCTGATGCTGACCGCGATCCTGGCGCATTCGATGCGTCTGGGGCCGCTGGTGGGCACGCTGTGCGCGGTCGCGCTACCGCTGCTGTGCTGGCTCGGGGTCGGCAACATCATCTCGGTGTTGCTGGCGGTGCGGCCGCGCAGTCTGGTGCGGCGCTGGCGCGAGCGCCGGAGCCGTGCCACCGCGTTGTGGATCGGGCATCTGGCGCTGCCGTACGGGGTCTACGTCCTGGTCGCGCCGATCGACGGCACCCAGCACGATCCGCTGCTGAAACTGCTGCCGCATATCGACCGGAATCTGCGGTTCATCTGGAACGCCGGTCTCGGTGTGCTGCTGTGGGCTCTGGGAACCGCGATCGCGCTGTACATCTATCGCCGGCGCGGTTTGCGGGTCTATTGATTTGCGAGGCCAACTGACCTCGCGGGGTTACTGATCAGTCCGTGACGTACCCGTTCAGATTCTTGTGCAGGTCGTCCAGGAGCGCGCGGGCCGCGGTCAGGCCCGAACCGTGCCAGATCAGGTCGTCGACGGCGAAATCGCGCTTGTCGGTGACCACGTCCAGCGTCTTCCAGTCATCGCCCTTCATGACCGACTTGCCGTGCGCCTCGCCGTCGGGGCCGTCGAACATTACGAAGATGATGTCGCCCTCGATCCGGTCGCGATCCGGCTTCGACGACAGATCGGTCACCGGGAAGGAGCGCTCGCGCTGGGCCGCTGGGCGCTGCACACCGGTGTCGGCGAGGACCTGCCCCGCGAAGCTGTCGTTTCCCTGGACCTGAATGTCCTTGGCGGAGAAGCGGATCACCGATGCCTGCGACAGGTTCGCGCCGATCGAGACTCCCGTGTCGTGCGCCTGGGTCCGATAGTCGGCGAGCGCTTTCGCCGCCGCGCCGCCCCGGCCCAGGGCATCGGTGTAGGCCGAATAGTCGTCGGTCCAGCCCCGATGCTGGATCAGCACGGTCGGTGCCACTCCGCGCAGCGTGCCGAGGTCACCGTCACCGGCCGCGCCCAGGATGAGATCGGGCTTCAGTGCGGAGATCTTGGCGACATCCACCGCGCCGGGGGTGCCGACGGCGGGAATCTTCAGCACGCCGGTGCCGAGATAGCTGGGTTGCGGTGTCGGGCCGGCGACGGTGGTGGCCCCGACGACCTGTTTCCACAAGCCCACCGCACAGACCGCGTCCAATGCGGCGGTGTCCAGCACGACAATGCGTTTCGGATCGGCCGGCACCTGGGTTCCGGCCACCGTGCGGGTGCCGTCGGCCTGGTCGGGCGCGCTGGGGAGGGCGCAGGCGCGGGTGGTGTCGCGCTCCACGCCGATCACGCTGGCCCCGGCGATGCTGGTGGTGGTCCGCACGATGGAACTCTCGGCATCGTCACCGCCGGTTCCGCATGCGGTGATGAGCGCGGCCACCGCGACGAGCGCGGCGCCGGCCAGCATCGGCCGGCGCGGGCAGGCCCGCCTGTGGTCCTTGGGGTTTCGTGCGACGACGCGTCCGCTCACCGGCATGCAGCGTAGGGTACAGGCGCGCACGTGCCCGGGGTGTCCGCCCTGGGAAAGAGACGCATGCGGCGTCCGCCCGAGCCGATCGCACCATCGCCTCCCGGGGGACTCGCGACCGATTACGACACAGAGTAGGACCCGTGCGTCCGGGTGTGGCGCCACGGTTTACGATGCCAGTAGCGCAAGCCACCGTCGTTTCGCATGCAGTCGTTCAGGCATGCAACGGAACGCGCGAGCGTGCGAAACGAGCTAGGCACACCTTCAGGAGGATCAGTGACTGCTGTAGAGCCCCAGCCAGTCCCCAAAGTGGAAGCGACGCGGCCGTACCCAGCGCGGCTGGGTCCGAAGGGTTCCTTCATCTACAAGGCCGTCACCACGACCGACCCGAAGGTGCTCGGCGTCATGTATCTGGTGACCGCCATGTCGTTCTTCATGATCGGCGGCCTGATGGCGCTGCTGATGCGTGGTGAGCTCGCCCGTCCCGGACTTCAGTTCCTGTCGCCGGAACAGTTCAACCAGCTGTTCACCATGCACGGCACGATCATGCTGCTGTTCTACGCGACCGCGATCGTGTTCGGTTTCGCGAATATCGTGCTGCCGCTGCAGATCGGCGCACCCGACGTCGCCTTCCCGCGTCTGAACGCGTTCAGCTACTGGCTGTACCTGTTCGGCGCGACCATGGCGACCGCGGGCTTCATCACCCCCGGTGGTGCGGCCGACTTCGGCTGGACCGCGTACACCCCGCTGTCGGATATCGTGCACTCCCCCGGGGTCGGCGCCGACCTGTGGATTCTGGGTCTGGCCGTCTCCGGTCTGGGCACCATCCTCGGTGGTGTCAACATGCTGACCACCGTGATCTGCCTGCGCTGCCCGGGTATGACCCTGTTCCGGATGCCGATCTTCACCTGGAACATCGCCGTCACCAGTGTTCTGGTGCTGCTGGCCTTCCCGCTGCTGACCGCGGCGCTGATGGCGCTGGCCTACGACCGCCACCTGGGTGGTCACATCTACGACCCGGCCACCGGCGGTTCGCTGCTGTACCAGCACCTGTTCTGGTACTTCGGCCACCCCGAGGTGTACATCATCGCGCTGCCGTTCTTCGGCATCGTCTCGGAGGTCTTCCCGGTCTTCAGCCGTAAGCCGATCTTCGGTTACACCACCCTCGTCTACGCGACCCTGGGCATCGCCGCGCTGTCGATCGCGGTGTGGGCGCACCACATGTACGCCACCGGCGCCGTGCTGCTGCCGTACTTCTCGTTCATGACCTTCCTGATCGCGGTCCCGACCGGTGTGAAGTTCTTCAACTGGATCGGCACCATGTGGAAGGGGCAGTTGACCTTCGAAACACCGATGTTGTGGTCGGTCGGCTTCCTGGTCACCTTCCTGTTCGGTGGTCTGTCGGGTGTCATCCTGGCCAGCCCTCCGCTGGACTTCCACGTGTCCGACAGCTACTTCGTGGTGGCGCACTTCCACTACGTGCTCTTCGGCACCATCGTGTTCGCCACCTTCGCCGGCATCTACTTCTGGTTCCCGAAGATGACCGGACGGATGATGGACGAGCGCCTGGGCAAGTGGCACTTCTGGGCCACGATGGTCGGCTTCCACACCACCTTCCTGGTGCAGCACTGGCTGGGCGCGGAGGGTATGCCGCGTCGTTACGCCGACTACCTGCCCACCGATGGTTTCACCACGCTGAACACCATTTCCACGATCGGCGCCTTCATCCTCGGTGCCTCGACGTTGCCGTTCGTCTGGAACGTCTTCAAGAGTTACCGCTATGGCGAGGTCGTGACCGTCGATGATCCGTGGGGCTACGGCAACTCGCTGGAATGGGCGACCACCTGCCCGCCGCCGCGGCACAACTTCTACGAACTGCCGCGGATCCGGTCCGAGCGTCCGGCCTTCGAACTGCACTACCCGCATATGGTGGAGCGGATGCGGGCCGAGGCGCATGTGGGCTGGGGTTCCAAGGCCCACCAGGTATCCGAGACCGAGCTCGAGAAGGTGTCGAGCTAGTCCCGCTGTCCCATAGTCCCGGCGCGGCGGCTGTCCTGTGCGACGGCCGCCGCGTTCGGCGTTCGGGGGGACCTGAGACAATGACCCGGCGCCGGCTCGGCGCCGGATGGTTCGCAGAATCTGTGCTGACTAGAAATGGAGTGGAGCGTGGGACCGGAGAAGACGGTGCTGATCACGGTCACCGGTCTCGACCGGCCCGGGGTGACTTCCGTTCTGCTGACCGCACTGTCGCGGCACGGGGTGAGCCTGCTCGATGTCGAGCAGGTCGTCATCCGGGGGCGCTTGACGCTCGGGGTCCTGGTGACCAGCCCGGCCGATCCCGAGGAACTACAGGATCAGCTCGAAGAGGCCATGGCGACAGTCGGCATGCAGGTCGATATCGAAGTCGGCGCCAATTCGGTGTCGGGAGCGCCGCTTTCGACGCACGCGGTGGTCGTACTGGGCAGTCCGGTGACCGCGCGGGCGTTCAGTGTCATCGCGCGCACTCTGGCCGCGCAGGAGGCCAATATCGACTCCATCCGCGGTATCGCCGACTATCCGGTGACCGGCCTGGAACTGATGGTGACTGTCGCGAGCTCCTCGGCCGACGCGGAAACCCGGCTGCGGACCGCGCTGGCCGAGGTCGCCGCCCACGAGCGGGTCGACGTCGCGGTCGAGCGGGCGGGGCTGGCGCGGCGGGGGAAACGGCTGATCGTCTTCGATGTGGATTCCACGCTCATCCAGGGCGAGGTGATCGAGATGCTGGCCGCGCACGCCGGGGTCGAGGACGAGGTCCGCAAGGTCACCGAGGCGGCGATGCGCGGGGAGATCGATTTCGCCGAATCGTTGCGCCAGCGGGTGGCCACCCTGGCCGGTCTGAACGAGTCGGTGATCGATGAGGTAGCCGAGCGGATCGAGCTCACTCCGGGCGCCCGCACCACCATTCGTACCCTGCGTCGGCTGGGATTTCGCTGCGGAGTGGTTTCCGGCGGATTCCGGCAGGTCATCGAACCGCTGGCACACGAATTGGAATTGGACTTCGTGCAGGCGAACGTGCTCGAGGTGGTCGGGGGAACGCTGACCGGCAAGGTGATCGGCGAGATCGTGGATCGGCCGGCGAAAGCCGTCGCGCTGCGGCGTTTCGCGGCCGAGGCGGGGGTGCCGATGGATCAGACCGTCGCGGTCGGTGACGGCGCCAACGATATCGATATGCTCAACGCGGCCGGTCTCGGTATCGCCTTCCAGGCCAAACCGGCGTTGCGTGAGGTCGCCGACACGGCTCTGTCGCATCCGTTCCTGGACGCGGTGCTGTTCATCCTCGGTGTCACCCGCGATGAAGTGGAAGCCGCCGACGCTCGCGACGGGGTGCTGCGTCGCGTGCCGCTGACCTGATTCCGGGATCGCCATGACCGACTCGGATGCCGCCGCACCCGCACACCCCGGAACGCGTGAGCAGCCGCCGCGGTTCGACGCGGGATTTCGCGCCCGCCACGCGGAATTGGCGCTCGGCTACGGCGGCGGGGGCGATCCGGCCGAGCCCGACCTGGTCCAGGCCATGCAGATGGTGCTGCATATCCCCAAAGTCGATCCGCCGCAACGGAGTTCACTGCTGGAGGCAGCGGCGGCGGCCGTGGTGTCGCTCTGCCTGGATCCGCGGGTGGGCGCGGGCGGGGAATGGGAATCGCGGTATCTGAACTGGAAGCGGTCGCGAATCCGCAAGGTGGCGCGGCGGGCGCGCGGTGCGCAGTGGATCAGCGCGGCCGAGGTCGACGGGGTCACCGTCGAGGCGGGCGGTGCGCTGGCACGGGCGCTGGTTCCCGGCCCGGTCGGCGCGATCGATCCGAGGATTCGCAAACTGCAGATCGGCGGCACCGATCTCGAACCCGACCAGCCGGCCGCGCCGGATCCGGAACTTCCTGTGCTGTGGGTGAATTCGGCGCTGGGGATGTCGGTCGGCAAGGCCGCGGCGCAGGTCGGGCACGCGAGTATGCTGCTGGCCGGTGCGATGTGCGCCGAGCGCGCGTTCGCATGGGCCCGGAGCGGATTCCGCTGTGCGGTGCGCGAGGCGGATGCGGACATGTGGTCCGGGTTGTGCGCGAGGGCCGGGCGCGACGACGTACCGGAGACCGTGGCCGCGGTGCGCGATGCCGGCTTCACCGAGGTCGCCCCCGGTTCGATGACCGTCATCGCCCTCGCACCCGGACCACCCGACGGCAATCTCAGTTCGGCAATGAATGATTCGGATCGCGATCGAACGGGCGGCGGACTATGACTGATGGCGTGCATACCAACCACGTGGACGGCGAATCGAACGGAGCGACGCGGATGGAGCTGGTACCCGAGCCGGATCCGGACCTGCTGATCGATTTCACCAAGGTGACGGTGCGCCGTTCGGGTCGCAGGCTGGTCGGCCCGGTCACCTGGCAGGTGGAGCTGGATGAACGCTGGGTCGTCGTGGGCCCCAACGGTGCGGGCAAGACATCCCTGCTGCGGATGGCTTCGGCGGAGCTGTATCCGACCACGGGCACGGCCGTCCTGCTGGGCGAGCGGCTAGGCAAAACCGATATCAGTGAGCTCAAGCCGCGCATCGGACTGTCCTCGGCGGCGGTGGCCAGCCGGGTCCCGGCCGATGAGAAGGTGTCGGATCTGGTGGTGTCGGCGGGGTACGCCGTGCTGGGCCGCTGGCGGGAGAAATACGACCGGATGGACACCGATCGCGCGGTCGAACTGCTCGAGTCCCTCGGCGCGGAACATCTCGCCGACCGCACTTACGGCACCCTGTCGGAAGGCGAGCGCAAGCGGGTGCTGATCGCGCGGGCCCTGATGACCGATCCGGAGCTGCTGCTGCTCGACGAACCGGGCGCCGGACTGGACCTGGGCGGCCGCGAGGAACTGGTGGAGCAGTTGGGCATCCTGGCCGCCGATCCGGACGCGCCGGCCACCGTTCTGGTCACCCACCACGTGGAGGAGATCCCGCCCGGTTTCACCCACGCACTGCTGTTGCGCGAGGGTGGGGTTGTGGCTCAGGGCCTGCTTCCGGATGTGCTGACCGCGGACAATCTCAGCGAGGCGTTCCGGCAGTCGATCGCGCTCGACCACGTCGACGGACGGTATTTCGCTCGCCGGGCGCAGCCCTCGGGCCGGCATCGCAGCTGAGCGAATCTCGATCGGCGGCCGAGCAGGGGTTAAGGTGCCGGAGTGAGTGATGCTGCTATCGAACCCCCAGCCGAGCCGGTGCCGACCAAGGATGCCTCGACGGTTCTGCTCGTTCGCGACGGTGCGTCCGGTCCGGAGATATTTCTGCAGCGGCGGGTCAAGGCGATGGCTTTCGCCGCGGGAATGACGGTATTTCCCGGCGGCGGTGTGAATCCCTCCGACGCGGGTGCCGAAATCGCGTGGGCCGGACCGGATCCGAGTTGGTGGGGTCAGAAGTTCGGGGTCGACCGCGCGCGGGCGCAGGCACTGGTCTGCGCGGCCGTGCGGGAGACCTTCGAGGAGTGCGGGGTGCTGCTGGCCGGCCCGACCGCGGATTCGGTGGTCTCCGATACCGCTGTCCACCGCGAGGCGCGGTCCCGCCTGGAACGGCGCGAGCTGTCTCTGGGCACCTTCCTGACCGAGGCGAATCTGGTGTTGCGCGCGGATCTGCTGCGGCCGTGGGACAACTGGGTCACGCCGACGGTGGAGCGTCGCCGTTATGACACCTACTTCTTCCTGGCCGTCCTGCCCGACGGGCAGCGTGCCGACGGTGCCAGTTCCGAGACGCACGAGGTGGCCTGGCGCACCCCTGCACAGGCATTGGACAGGTGGCGAGCCGGACAGGATGTGCTGCTGCCGCCGACCTGGACGCAGCTGAGCACGATCGCCGAATTCACCTCCACCGCCGAGATTCTCGCCGCCGAGCGCACGATCGCGCCGATTCAGCCGGTCTTCGAGACCATCGAAGGTAAACCGGTTCTGCAGTTCCCCGACAACGAGCGCTATTACGCCGGCGTACCGGATCCTTCGCTGCTGATGGGCTCCAAGCGCGACTGACGGGATTCGCACAGTAGGCTCGCGCCGTGGCCGAATTCGTGACCGTGGACCGGGTGGAGGCGGGGATCGCAGTGCTGCGATTCGCGCGCCCGCCGCTGAATCTGATCGATCTGCAACTCGCGCTCGAGCTGTCGGAGGCCGCGGCGTCGGTCGCGGGAGATGATCGGGCGCGGGCGGTGGTCGTCTACGGCGACGAAAGGATCTTCAGCGCCGGCGACGAGTTGACCGAACTCGCCCGCTGGACCCCGGAGCAGGCCCGCCGGATCGCTCCCGATCTGCGGTCGGCACTGGGGTGCTTGAGCCGCATTCCGCAGCCTACGGTCGCCGCCATCACCGGCTATGCGGTCGGCGCAGGCCTGGAGTTGGCCCTGGGCGCCGATCACCGCCTGATCGGCGACAACGTCAAACTGGGGTTCCCGCAGATCCGCGCGGGGCTCATCCCACTGGCGGGTATCGACAGGCTGAACCGGCTGGTGGGGGCGGGAGCGGCCAAGGATCTGGTGTATACCGGTCGCTTCGTCGCCGCCGAGGAAGCCGCCCGGCTGGGCCTGGTGGACGAGGTCGTCGCTCCCGACGATGTATTCGCCGCGGCGGTGCGCTGGGCTCGCCGGTTCACCAACGGGCCGTCGCGGGCGCTGGCTGCCGCCAAATCGATCTTCGAGCAGGGACCGGATCGGGCCGAGTCCGCGTGGGCCGAACTGTTCGCCACCGAGGACCGCGGCATCGGAACCCGCGCCTGCGCGGACGCCGGACCGGCGGCGGCGGAATTCGTGGGTCGCTGACCCCATCGGGCCGGTCGATGGATACGCTGTTCGATCATGACCGCACGTGTTGACGATCCAGCGCCGAATCCGCACGCTACCGAGGCGCAGGTCCAGGCCGCGCTTGCCGACAACAAGCTCGCGCAGGTCCTTTACCACGACTGGGAAGCCGAGACCTACGACGACAAGTGGTCGATCTCCTACGACGAACGGTGTATCGAATACGCGCGCGGCCGGTTCGACGCGGCCGTCCCGGATGCCCCGTTGCCGTATGAGCGGGCGCTGGAACTGGGCTGCGGCACCGGATTCTTCCTGCTGAACCTGATGCAGTCGGGGATCGCGAAATCCGGATCGGTCACCGATCTGTCGCCGGGCATGGTGAAGGTTGCCACCCGCAATGCCCAGCATCTCGGCTTGGATGTGGACGGCCGGGTCGCCGACGCCGAAACCATCCCCTACGACGACGACACCTTCGACCTGGTGGTGGGACACGCTGTGCTGCATCATATTCCGGATGTGGAGCAGGTGCTGCGTGAATGCCTGCGGGTGCTCCGGCCGGGCGGGCGTTTCGTCTTCGCCGGTGAACCGACCACCGTAGGCAACTTCTACGCCCGCAAACTGGGCCAGATCACCTGGAAGGTGACCACCGAGGTCACCAAACTGCCGTTCCTGTCGGACTGGCGCCGGCCGCAGGCCGAACTCGACGAGTCCTCGCGTGCGGCGGCCCTCGAGGCCGTGGTCGACCTGCACACCTTCGATCCCGCCGATTTGGAGAAGACCGCGCGCCGTGCCGGTGCGGTCCGCGTGCACGCGGAGACCGAGGAATTCGCCGCGGCCCTGTGGGGCTGGCCGGTGCGCACCTTCGAGGCCGCGGTGCCGGAGGAAAAGCTCACCTGGCGCTATCGGATGGCGCAGTACCGGGCGTGGCTGGAACTGAGCAAACTCGATGAGAAAGTGCTGCGGCATGTGGTGCCGCGCCAGTTCTTCTACAACGCCATCATCACCGGTGTGAAACCGGGTATCGCCGGAAGGTAGCGGCGCCCGGCCCGATGGGTAATCAGTTCACGGCGGCCGATGTCGGGTACCTGGGCAGTGCGCAGGGGGAGTCGGCTCTGGCGGCGGCCCAGGAGTACTCGCTGACGTCCGCCACCGTCCTGAACGATGTGGCGGCCCTGCGTCCGCGGTACGGCGACAACACGGCCGCCCTGGTGGAGACCGTTCGCTTGCGCCGTCGAGCGCGGGCAAAGCTCGAGGGGGCCGAACGGTGGCTGTTCACCGACGACGCCCTGCAGCAGGCCACGCCGACTCCGGTCGCGCGGCACCGGTCTCGTCGGCTGGCCGGACGTGCGGTACACGATGTGACCTGCTCGATCGGGGCGGAACTGGCGGCCCTGCAGGCGGTCTGTCCGGTGGTCATCGGCAGTGATCTCGATCGGGTGCGGCTGTCGATGGCCCGGCACAACCTGTCGGCGACGCCGAATATCGCCCTACTGCGGGCAGATGCCCTCCAGCCGTGCAGTGCCGGCACGGCGATCGTCGCCGATCCTGCCCGCCGCGCGGGCGGCCGCAGAACCCACGATCCCGCCGATCTGCAACCTCCGCTTCCCGAGCTGCTGGCCGCCTATCGGGGTCGTGATCTGGTCGTGAAGTGCGCTCCGGGACTGGATTTCGACCGGTTGACTCCTCCGGGACCGGGCGGCGGTGATGCGGGCCGGGCCTGGGACGGTGAGATCGAGGTGACCTCACTCGACGGCAGTGTGCGCGAGGCCTGCCTGTGGTCGCGCGGCCTCACCGAAGCCGGAGTGCACCGGCGCGCGACGGTGCTCGGCGGTGACGGATCGTCGTGGTCGATCACCGATATCGAATCCGACGATATCCCCGAACGCGAACCGGGGGAATGGATTATCGACCCGGACGGTGCGATCGTGCGTGCCGGTCTGGTCCGGCACTACGCCGCCGGACGCGGCCTGTGGCAACTGGATCCACGTATCGCCTACCTCACCGGAGATACCGTGCCGCCGGGTGTCCGCGGATTCCGGGTGTTGGATCGGCTCACCTTCCGCGAGAAGGCCTTACGCGCGGAACTGCGCCGCCGCGATTGTGGTCCGCTGGAGATCCTGGTGCGCGGCGTGGACATCGATCCGGACGCGTTGCGTCGCCGGCTAAGACCGGGCGGCAGCACCCCGCACACCGTGGTCATCACCCGGATCGGCAGTACCGCAACGGCATTCGTGTGCCGGACACCGCCGGCCCGGTGACTACTGCCGCTGCTTATCCGGCGTGAACGCGAACAGTTCGCCGAGCCGGGTCGCCACCACGACCTCGCCGCGCGGCCCGACCGATGTGGATGCGGCCGAGCCGCCCTGGGCTCCGGGCAGCGGTGCCGAGGCGATGGTTTTGCCGCTGTCGGTGTCGAAGGTGACCAGATTGAGCGCATTGCCCATGGGGGCCACCACGTACCCGGTGTTCCCGGCCGTCTGCACCGGCTGTCCGCGCAGCGCCAGATCCTTACGTTCCCAGATGATTTCCGCACTGGGACCGTTGTCTCGTACCGCCATCAGATGGCCGCTGTCCTCGCCGCCGGGGATCAGCAGACCGTCGTTCTCGGAGATCCCGCCGCGCGGGACGAAGCCCAGCGGCTGAGCCCATTTGGTGCGACCGTCGGCGGTGTCGACGGCCAGCATCCGGCCGCTGTTGTCCGCGGCGTACACGGTCTTTCCATCCGAGGACAGCACCGGGCTGGTGGCACTGCCGCCGGTCAGGATGTCCGCGCTCCAGTCCTGGATGACCTGCCTGTTGGTGTAGTGCAGCGCCACCAGTGCGGCGGTATCCGAACCCGGGTGCCGCACGGTCACATAGAACCGGCGCGATTCACGATCCAGCGCGGCGACATTCGCCACCGGGCATTGCGGTCCGCCCACCGCACAATCGTCGAGTCCCTGCGCGTCCGGCGGCCGGACGGTGTCCGGATGGGCGAGGAAGTCCGGCTCGCCGAGCAGCTGATAGCTGGTGACCTCGCGGTCACCGGTCTGCCGGTTGAGGATGTCCACCTGACCCGATTGGGAGATCGACAGCACCGTGCTCTCGCGCGTGAACTGCACCGACACCGGAACCCCCGCGACGGGCGTACGCCAGCGCGGCTGACCGATATTGTTGAACGAGTAGACCGCGCCGTCCTCGCCGACATAGGCGTTGCCCAGACCGTCGACCGCGGACACCGCGGATATGGCGCTCACGCCCATCGGATCGCACAGTCGCTTGCGTCCGGTGGCCATCTGGAACGAGAAGATCATTCCGGTCGCACCCGGATTGCCCACGCAGTCCGAATTCGAGCGGGTGGTGACGTATATCTGTCCGTCCGGGTCGATCGTGGCGGGGGAGTTCAGCGTACTGCCCAGGGGGCGGGACCAGCTCAGGCTCAGATGCTGCGATCCGGTGACCGGACTGGTGCCGCTGTTGCGGGCATCGCCGAACGCCGACTGCCAGCCCGCACCCGAGCCGATGGAGATATCGTCGACCCCCGTACTGCCGCATCCGGTCAGCGCCACGAGGCCGAGGGCGCCGCAGGCCGCGAGCATGCGAATCGGGGTGCCGGGGCCGATCCTCTTTCGGCACACTGTCGTTGGGGGATGTCCGTCGTCGTGCGCGCTGCGCTCGGTTCGCCGGCTGCCGCTTCGCACCTGCTGGACTCCCATCTGTTCGTCACGGGCTTGCACGAGATTAGAGCATTCCCCGCTGTCACAGCGTGGTGGGTAAGAATGAGCCGGACCGAGACCGGATTCGGATATCGCATCCGGCTCGTGAACGTCGATTCACAGGGTTGGAAAATGCCGGTGGCGAATCGAAAGTACGCTGGTACCTCGATCGGGTGACCGACAGAAAGCAGTCGCCGAGAAAGGGAGCTGACCCGTGACGAGCATGTGGAGCGCACCGATGCGTTCGCGTTGGCAAAGTTCGCGCCGCCGGGATCCGGACCAGGCGCGATTCCTCACGCGTGCGTCGTTGCGCTGGGTGCTCGCGAACCGCGCCTATACCCCGTGGTACCTGGTCCGGTACTACCGGTTGCTCAAATTCCGGCTCGCCAACCCGCACATCGTGCTGCGCGGCATGGTCTTCCTGGGCAAGAACGTCGATATCCACGCCACCCCGGAATTCGGCCGGATGGAGATCGGCAAGTGGGTCCATCTCGGCGACGGCAACGCGCTGCGCTGCCACGAGGGCTCGCTGCGGATCGGTGACAAGGTCGTCTTCGGCAAGGACAACGTGGTCAATGCCTACCTCGATATCGAGATCGGGGCGTCCACGCTGGTCGCCGACTGGTGCTACATCTGCGACTTCGACCACCGGATGGACGATGTGAACGTCCCGATCAAGGATCAGGGCATCGTCAAGAGCCCGGTCCGGATCGGGCCCGACACCTGGATCGCGGCCAAGGTCAGTGTGCTGCGCGAGACGCGGGTCGGTCGCGGCTGCGTACTCGGTGCGCATTCGGTTGTGAAGGGCGAGATCCCGGACTTCAGCATCGCGGTGGGCGCACCGGCGCGGGTGGTCAAGAACCGCAAGCAGGCCTGGGACGACGCCGCCGGGGAGCGTGCCCGCCACGAGGCCGCGCTGGCCGATATCGAGCGTAAGAAGGCGGGTGTCGGCGCCCAGGAGTGACCTCCGGGCGCGCAGATCGGGCGCCGGGCATATCCGCCGGAACCTGTCGGTGGTTGGGCGTAGCCTTCCGATCATGACCCGATACGCGGCGCTGTTGCGGGGAATCATGCCCAGTAACCCCAATATGCGCGGTGAGAAACTGCGCGGGGTGTTCTCCGGACTCGGATACGAGTCGGTGGGATCGGTGCTGGCCAGCGGAAATATAGTCTTCACCAGTTCCGAGTCGGATACCGAGGCGATGGAGGCGCGCATCCAGGACGCGTTGCGGTCCGAGCTCGGTATCGGCGGTGGCACGCTGCTGCGGAGCCGGGACCAACTGCAGGCTCTGGTCGACTCCGACCCGTTCCCGGGGTTGACGCACGGTCGCGGAACGTATCTGACCGCGACGTTCCTCAAGGATCCGCGCGCGGTGGCGCCGCCGGAGCCGCCCGCCGAGCTCGCCCAGTTGGTGCGGCGAGCGGGTTTCGACGAGGGTGCTCGCGCGGTGCTGGCGGTCATCGACAACACCGCCGCCTCCACGGTGAACCATATGGGCTGGCTGGAGTCGGTCTACGGGAAGGAAATCACCACCCGCACCTGGCTCACGGTGCAGAAGGTTCTGGCCAAGCTATAGTTGTCGGCGCGGGGTCCGGGTGGCTTCCGCTTGGATATACACAGCGTGGATGTACACAGCGGGGGAAGTACACATCGGCCGTTCGGACCGATGGGACCACGATCTGGATGTCGTGTGGATATGTCTGTGCCCGAATCGCATCGCATCGGGTGGGGAGCGTGATCGGAAGCGATCGCGACTGGCGCGTTGCGATTCTTTTGCGATGCGGTCCATATCCGGCGAAATATCCAGGGGGAAAAGGTGTTCTGTTCATCCGGCGGAATGTGGTCGGCGGTGCGGCGGCACCCGGACGTGCGGCGAATACTTCTCGTCGTGCTGGTGGGCATCGGTGTGGTGGTTCCGTCACTACCGGCGGGAGCGCAGCCACAACAATCCGGTATCCCGGCAACGGTCGAGAAGGACGGTCGCGGCGCGGTGCGGCAGGTGGTGCCGCGGCAGCCGGTTCCGGTGCGGCGCAAGGGGTCAGGACCGGGCGATGCCGCCCTCGAGCACGCGGCTGCATTGCAACCGGTGTTCGGCCGCCCCGGATCACCGGCCATGAAGTCGGGCGGGGATTCGCGTCTGGTGGTGCGCTCGGTGGCCCGGCGCGGGAACGGCAGCACGGTGCGGCTGGCGCAGATGATCCAATCGATTCCGGTCTATGGCGCCGATCTCGCGGTCGCGATGACCTCCGACGGCGCCATGTTGTCGGCGACCGGTGCGCTGGCCGAGGCCGGGGCCGGGCGATTCCCGGACCGGAATCCGGTCCCCTCCGATCCGGCGCGCACTGCGGCGCTGAATCGGGTCCGGTCGGCGGTGCGGTCCGATCCCGCTGCGGCACAGCGGATTCGGATCCGGACCCAGGCGCCGGTCTGGTACGGCCCGAGCCTGTCCGGCACCGGTGGGCCGGCCCAACCCGTCGTCCCGGCCTACATCTTCGAAATCGACGCCGGCCCAGGCGTGTGGCGGGTCTTCATCGCCGCCGACAAATCCGCCAAGGTTCTCGATGCCTGGCCGATCGACAAACATCTGAGCCGGGTTGTCTGCGATGCCGCGAGCTCCGCGGATCCCGCGCGGATCGCGGTTCCGTGTGGCGGCGCGGGTGGCTATCCGGTGGTCCGCACCGAGGGCGCGGCGGCCACCGGAATCGCGGATGCCGACCGGGTCTACGACTGGATCGGTGCGACGGAGAAGTTCTACGCGACCCACACCGGTCTGGGCAGTCTCACCGATCTGATCGGCATCGACGCTCGCGACGGCCGCGGGAAGGCCATGCGCGCTACTGTCCGGGTATGCCTGGACAGTTGTCCGTACGCGAACGCCTTCTGGGCCGACGGTCAGGGTTTCGTCATGGGTTCGCAGGTGATGGCGCTCGACGTGGTCGCTCACGAGCTGACCCACGGTGTCACCGAGAAGACCAGCGGCCTGGACTACATCAACGAATCCGGTGCCATCAACGAATCGATGTCCGATGTCTTCGCCGAACTGGCCGAACTGTCCACCAAGAAGGCCGGCGGGAAGAATCCCGACCGCTGGCAGATCGGCAACGGCAGCCGGGTCGGAGTCGTACGGAATATGAAGTCCCCCGGCACATCCCCGGATAAGCAACCCGAGACCTATCGCGGTCCCGGCTGGGTCCCGGCCACCTACTCGCCGAACAACCCCACCGCGCGCGACCGGGGAGGTGTCCATATCAACAGCGGCGTCGGAAACCGTCTCGCCTATCTCATCACCGACGGCGGCACCGTGGACGGCCACCGCATAGCCGGTCTCGGCGTCGACAAGGCGGCGGCTCTGTATTGGGCGACCGAGACCATGCTCAATCCCAGCGCGGACTACTCGGTCCTGGGCAGTACGCTCCTGACCGCCTGCCGGGCCCAGGTCCAGGAGAAGGCCGCCGGCTTCACCGACGCGGACTGCACGGCGGTCCAGAAAGCCATTGCGGCCGTCCGGATCCCACTGCTGAGCGATAAGGCCTGAGCCGGGGCGTACGCGGCCCCGGCGCACCGAGCGGTCACACTTCCCAGCCGATCCGAGGCTGGGAAGTGGCTGCGGTATTACGGGCTGCGGCACTCAGGGCGCTAAGCGGCCTGTTGTCGTTCCAGAATCGGACTGGGCACGACGGCCTTGTCGGCCTCGTCGAAGCCGGGACGGCCGGTACCGATGAAGGCCACCAGCCAGGACAGGATGGCGACGAAGCGGTTCCGGAAGCCGACCAGATAGAACAGATGGACCGCCAGCCAGGTGGCCCAGGCCAGGGTGCCGGTGAACTTGACCTTGTCGTTGAGTTTGGTGACAGCGCTGAAGCTGCTGATCACCGCCATCGAACCCTTGTCCCAGTACACGAACGGCGTCCCCGCCTGCTTCTTGCGGCGGATGATGTCCGCGACGTGGCGACCCTCCTGCATGGCCGTCGGCGACTGACCGGGATAGCCGTTGAGCGAGGTCATATCGCCGATGGCATAGATGTCGGCGTGACCGCCCACCGTGCAGTCGGGGTTGATCAGCAGGCGCCCGGCCCGGTCGGTCTCACAACCGGTCGCCTCGGCCAACTGGGTGGCGAACCCGCCGGCCGCTACACCCGCCGACCACACCACGGTCTCGGCGCCGAGCCGGTGCTCGACACCGTCCTTGCTCTTGACCGTCACCTTGCCGGCATCGATATCGGTGACGAACGTGTCGAGCAGAACGTCGACACCATTGCGGCTGAGTGATTTCCGGGCGTATTCGGACAGGCTGCCGCCGAACGGGGGCAGCACCGCGCCGGCGCCTTCCACCAGGGTCACCGAGATCTCCTGGTGGAAGTGCCGCTTCGACAGTTCCTTCAGCTGGCCGGCGACCTCGACACCGGTCGGACCGGCACCCACCACCACGAAGCTCAGCAGCCGCTCCCTGGTCTCGGCATCGGCCTTGGCGGCCTCGGCGAATACCCGCTCGATCTGGGCGCGCAGCAGTTTGGCGTCGTCGATGGTCTTGAGTGAGAAGGTCTTCTCGGCGAAATCGTCCCTGCCGAAATAGGACTGGGTGGCGCCGGTAGCGGCGATCAGCGATCCGTAGCCGATGCGCCGCGGACCCTGTTCGGTCTCGTAGGTGAGCACCGCGGCCTCGGCGTCGATGTCGACGACCTTGCCCAGGCGCACATCGGCACCCTTGTGCCGGCGCAGGATCTGGGCGATCGGCGGCGCGATATCCGCGGACGGGAGCACACCCGTCGCTACCTGATACAGCAGCGGCTGGAACAGATGTTCCGGCGTCGACGAGATCAGTACGTAGTCCACCCCCGATTTGCTGAGCTGCTTCGCGGCGGCGAGCCCGCCGAATCCTGAACCCACGATGACCACATCCGTGGTTTCGATTCCCGCATCCACGTGTTGCATGACAGCCTCCTTCTCACATGACTAACCGTGATTCGTGAGGCCGATGTTCCACGGGTCAGGCGCATAATATAGATGACTCTTATCTGCATTGATCATGAATGGGTGATCTCATGGAACTGCGGCAGCTCTCATATTTCGTCGCGGTCTGCGAAGAGTTGAGCTTCAGCCGGGCTGCTGTGAGGTGTTTCATATCGCAATCGGCTATCAGTCATCAAATCGCGCGTCTCGAACATGATCTTGGTGTGCAGCTCTTCGAGCGCTCCACGCGGTCGGTCGCACCGACCGAGGCAACTTTGCGGCTACTTCCGCTTGCGAAACAAATGCTAAGCCTGGAGTCCGCAATCCGTGCAGCTGTGCGGGACTCCGGCCCGCGAATTCGCCTGGCGGCGAATATGTCGTTCGCAACCAGGTCGCTGTCGGCGATCGCGGGAGCACGTTCGGCGCATCCGGGGGCCGAAATCGAGTTCGTCATCAAGCCCTTCCGGCAACGCATCGCGGCGGTAGCCGATGGCGATTGTGATCTTGCTCTCATTCGCGGCAGCGTCGAACAGCCCGGTCTGACCGTTGAACAACTGTGGGTGGAGGACCTGATGATCGCCACCTCCACCGCGCATCCACTGGCCGGCCGGACCGATGTGAAGCTTCCGGAATTGGGGAAATATCCGCTGCTGTTGCCGCCCCAGACCGAACAGGTCCTGCTTCACAATGTCGTTCGGCACGCGTTCGCGGAGTTGCCGATCCGGCCGAGCTACGGCCCGCCGGTTCCTCCCGATCACACCGCGACCATGGAACTGCTGAATCGGCCCGATGCCTGGACGATTCTGTATGCCGACAGCTCGACCGAGGGCATCGCCACACTGCGGCTGGACGGGCGGCCACTGCGGATTCCGGTATCGGCCGTGCTGCGCGCCGATATCCGCCGGTCGCCCATTCTGATCACCCTGCTGGCGGCCCTGCACAACTGCTGATACCGAGGCCCCTGGAAGCCCCCTGGAACGAGGAACAACGCCGCCCCCGGAAGACGGGGACGGCGTTGTGTGGGACCTGCCGAATCGGCAGGGGGGTCAGTTCTGCGCTTCGATCCGGTGGAAGAGGAATTCGACCAGCGTGATGAGCGAGCGCAGGCAGGTGCCGCGATCGCGCGCGTCGAGCGAGGTGAGTGGGGTACTGGCCTCGAGGTCGAGCGCCTGGCGAATCTCGTTGATCGGGTACCGCTGCGCCCCGTCGAACTCGTTGATCGCCACCGAATACGGGACACCGCGCTCCTCGAGGATCGAGAGCACCTCGTCGGCCTTCTCGATCCGCCGGGTATCGACCAGCACCAGTGCGCCCAGCGCGCCGTGCGCCAATTCCTCCCACAGGGGCAGGAAACGCCGCTGTCCGGGTGTGCCGAACAGGTACAGTGCCAACCGCGGATTGAGCGTGATGCGTCCGAAATCCATTGCCACCGTGGTGGTCCGCTTACCGGGGAGACCGGCCATATCGTCGACACCGACACTGGCCTCGGTGATGGTCTCCTCGGTGCGCAGCGGCCGGATCTCGGAAACACTGTTGACGAATGTGGTCTTACCGACCCCGAAGTTGCCCGCTACCAGCAGCTTCACCGACCGTGTGACAGTGTCGGGAACGTAGTCGACCCGGTTGTCGTTTCCGGCGCCGTGGCGTTCGGACAGGGCGGTGGAGCGCTCAGACGGCGAGAGCGCGGAGCCCATTCAGTACCTCCTCGAGCAGGGCGACCTCCGGCACATTGTCCGCCGGGGTCGGATTGGTCAGGTGACCGCTGTCGAGGAGGTCGGATACCACGATCTTCACTACCGAGGGCGGCAGGTCGAGATATGCGGCGACCTCGGCGAGCGACAACGCAGCATGTTTACTGCAGATGGTCAGGACCCGGCGGGCGTCCGGACTGTGGCCCGGGTGCGGATCCTGTGCTGCCACAACAAGTGTCACCAAGTTGACGGAGCGGGTGGCACGGGTACGTCCGCCCGTGCGCACATAGGCACGGACCAAATCGGGATCGCGCCGGTGGTTGCTCATGCCCGGTCGCTACCCGACCTGTGGCGGGGCAGGCTGCCGAGCTCACGACCGACCCGGACGGCCAGATCGTTCATTCGGTGAGCCACCATGCTGACATCCACGTCCGGTGTCGTGGAGACGCCGATCAGGGCGCCTTCGCCGGCCGCGGTGATGAAGATCATGCCTTCGTCGTACTCGGTCATGTTCTGCCGCAACGTATTCGCGCCGCCGCAGAATTCGCTGAGCGCCTTGCCCAGCGAACGCAGGCCCGACGCCGCGGCGGCGAATCGTTCGGAGTCATCGACGGAGATGGTGCCGGTGTGCGCGATACGGAGGCCGTCCTCGGAAAGGAGTACGGCGAATCGGACGCCGGGAACAGTGAGGTCCTCTAGCATCCACGAGAGCTTGTTGTCGCCGTCGGCAACTGTGATGCCGGGTGTGGCCATCAGGAGTTCATCCCTTCGGAGTTATCGATTGCTGCTGCACGGCCGGTGGAGGATCCGGATTGCCAGGCCTCGGCGATATCGGCGCGGGCCAATCCGGGATCCGCGGGGCTGTTGGTGGTGCGGGTGGGCGGTGGCACGGTCATACTGCGACGGCGTCGGCGCGGCAGACCACCGGGCGTGATCTCGTGCACGGTGGAGGATTGGCCTGTCGGGTTGGGATCGGCCGGCGGCTGCGCGACGGCCTCGGTGATGGATCCGATCGGTACGGGTGCCGTGCCGATACTGCTGACCGAGGACGGCATCTCGGGGACACTCGCCACCGGCGCCGGGGCGTGCTCGGGGCCGGGCATCGAGGCCGGGGTGGAGATCACCGCCGGTGCCCGTTCGGCTGCCGGTGCCTCGGTGCGCCCGATGCCGGAAATGCTCGGTGCCGCAGCTGATTCCAGATCGTCGGGACGGGCGGCAAGCAGAGTTTCCGGCACGTAGACCATGGCGCGCATACCACCGTAGATATTCGGGCCGTCGATGTAGACGGTGAAACCGTAGCGGCGGGCCAGCGCGGCGATACCCGGGAAACCAACCCGCGGGGTGGGGCCGAGCTGATGGATATCGATTGTCCGCTCACCGGCGAGGATCTGACGCGACTCCTCCATCTGTTCGGCGTTCATCCGGACGCCGGCGTCGTCGATGATGATGGTCAGACCGTGATGGCCTTCCTGGAACGTGACATCGACGAACGAGGTGGGCGGCGAATACCGCAGTGCGTTGTCCAGCAGTGTGGCCAGCGTGTGCACGATCGGCTCGACAGCGCGGCTGATGACGACCCGGTCGAGCTGGGCCGCGCGGACGCGGGTGAAGTCACGGACGCGGCCGACGGCGCCGCCGACGATATCGGTCAGTGTCTGCTGTGGCCAGCGACGGCCGGGCAGACCACCGCAGACCATGACATAAGACTGTGCCTGACGGATCATCTGCTGGACGCTGTGGTCGATGCGGATGAGCGTTTCGTACACGTCGTCGCCGCGATGCTCGCGCAGCGCGGTGCTGACCACCTGGCTGACATCGGCACCGAGGCTGACCACGGAGGTGCCGAAGGCGCGGACCGCGGCGCTGGTCGCCTCGCGCGAGGAGGATTCGAGCTGGTCGCGGGTGCGTGTCTCAGCGGCCGAGACCGCCTGCTGGCTCTCGTATTCGAGTTCCCGCGCGGTGTTCTCATGGGTCTCGGTGGCCACCCGGTGCAGGTCGTCGGCGTAGCGCTCGGTCAGCCGCTGCAACAGCTGGGCGAACCGGGAACCGCCCCGATCGATCGCGGGCAACTCGACGGTGGACTCGGCTCGGCGTACGGAATCGGACACCAAAGCCATTGTGGTGCTGGTGAAATGCTCGAGTTCGTCTTCGTGGGCTCTTAATTGCGCCTCGGCAGCGCGGGCGCGGGCGCGTTGTTGTGACGCGATGTATGCGGCGTATACGGCTCCCGCGATCATCAAAATCAGAATTGCGGCGAGGATCCACGAAAGCGTCACGGCGGTAGCTTGATTCATCAGTTCCCTCGGTGCCGGGAAACCCGGCCGCTTCGTCCTTCCCTACTCGACGACCGCGGGTCCGCGCGGCCGGGTCAAAACGCAAGTCGGACAGGGGGTCGCAGCAGGGCAGGATATAGCACACCTGACCTGGAGAAGACCTCGAAGCGCTTACGGGACAGGAGAATTCATGTCTGCCCGCCGCTCGATGATCCCGATCGGCCCCAGCACCCGACGACAGCAAAGATAGCAGTAATTTCCGATGACAGCGACCGATTCGTTATCTACGGCCGAGTAGTTCGAGAAGTTCGTGGTCGTCGTTTTCCGTATGCGCTTGTATGAGGTCCGGCGAGGGGTCGGCGAGAGGTGTCGGCTGTGGGTGGTGTCACTACCGCAAACCGGGCAGAATGACCGAAAGACCTGCGGCGAGTAATGGTTTCGCAAAGTTACGCGTACCGTCCAGTCGGGAATTGGAGTCGGTAACTGGCGAGGAATTCCGGATATCCATCTGGTATTTGCGGGCGGAACAAAGCGGCTGCCGATAAATGTCCGGAAACGAAGACGGTTCGCCGTTT
>JAFMQT010000721.1 GCA_017354515.1 Nocardia sp.
GGTGTGAACAACACGCTGATCACCGAGGCGGTCATGATCTCGGCCCCGGTGGAACGAGGCACCGCCTCTGCCGCCTACAGCTTCGTCCGCTTCGTCGGCGGCGCCGCGGCTCCCTACCTGGCCGGCAAGCTGGGCGAACACCAGATGGCGCTGCCGTTCTGGGTCGGCGCTGCCTGCACCGCCATCGGTGTTCTGGTGCTGCTCGGTGGACGCTCGGCCCTCGCCCACGTCGACGACCACGACCCGGCCGCGCACAGTGCCGCCGAAGCCGAGGCCATCACCGCCGGCGACGACTGACCCCACAAGGGTCAACCCACCATCCCGGTTCCCCTTCTCTGACCGGGATGGCGGCGGCCGGAATCCGAATCATCACCCGGTTCGGATTCCGGCCAACTTCTGTGCCTGCCGGACTACAGCCAGGTATCGAGAGTTGTTGTGGTGAGGAAATGTTCGAGATCCGCGCGCCACGGCGCCGGGGTGGTCTTATCCGGCTCGATGGCGGTGTACTGGCCCCGGTAGAACAGCAGCGGCCGGTCGGCGTCCGTGGACTCCGACAGGTCCTGAACTCGGCCGATCACCATATAGTGATCGCCGCCGTCGACGACACTGTCCACCGTGCACTGGATCGTGGCCAGCGCGCCGTCCAGTACCGGAAGTCCCAATTCCGAGGTGTGCCAGTCGATTCCCGCGAATTTATCCGCTTCGCGGGATCCGAAGCGGGCACACACCGGCTGCTGTTCCTCGGCGAGGATATTCGCGCAGAAGCGGCCGTTGCGCTCGATCGCCGCCCAGGACCGTGAGCCCTTACTGGGGCAGAACAGCACGAGCGGCGGATCCAGGGACAGCGCGGCGAAAGACTGGCAGGCGAATCCGATCGGCGCGGCCGGCGCATCGCCGTCCGGCTCACCGAAGGTGGTGATCACCGTGATGCCGGTACAGAACTGCCCCAGCACATTCCGGAATCGACGGCCGTCGATCTCGGGGTATTCGCCTGCCGTGGTCATCATTCGACTCCTCTACTTGAATCCCACCGAGAAGTCGTGACCCCAGGCGCTGATCCCGATGGATTCCCGGGCCACCCAGTTCTCGTCCTCGACTTCCAAACCCTCACAACCGTATTCGAGATCGAATCCGCCGGGGGTCTTCATATAGAACGACAGCATCTTGTCGTTGATATGGCGGCCGAGCGTGGCCGACATCTTGACCTTCTTGCGCAGTGCGCGATCCAGGCAGAGCCCGACATCATCGGAGTTTTCGACCTCGACCATCAGGTGCACGATGCCGGTCGGATTCGGCATCGGCATGAAGGCCAGCGCGTGATGGCGCGGATTGCAGCCGTAGAACCGCAGCCAGGCCGGATCACCGTCGGCCGGCCGCCCCACCAGCTGCGGTGGCAGCCGCATCGAATCCCGCAACCGGAAACCGAGAACATCCTGATAGAACGCCTGCGCCGCGAAATCGTCATTGCAGGTCAGCACCACATGACCCAGACCCTGCTCACCGGT
>JAFMQT010000397.1 GCA_017354515.1 Nocardia sp.
CGCCTCGTCCTCGGTCATCCCGCGGCTCATCAGATAGAACAGCTGATCCTCGGACACCTTGGACACGGTGGCCTCGTGGCCCATCGTCACGTCGTCCTCACGGATGTCGACGTAGGGATAGGTGTCCGAACGGCTGATCGTATCCACCAGCAGCGCATCACATTTGACGGTGGCCTTGGATCCGTGTGCGCCCTTGTTGACCTGGACCAGCCCGCGGTAGGAGGCGCGGCCCCCGCCCCGGGCCACCGACTTGGACACGATGGTCGAGGAGGTGTTGGGCGCCAGGTGCAGCATCTTGGAACCGGTGTCCTGATGCTGACCCTCACCGGCGAACGCGATCGAGAGCACCTCGCCGTGCGCATGCTCACCGGTCATCCACACGGCCGGGTACTTCATGGTGACCTTGGAGCCGATATTGCCGTCGATCCACTCCATCGTCGCGCCCGCCTCGGCCTTGGCCCGCTTGGTGACCAGGTTGTAGACGTTGTTCGACCAGTTCTGGATGGTGGTGTAGCGGCAGCGGCCACCCTTCTTGACGACGATCTCGACCACCGCGGAGTGCAGGGAGTCGGACTTGTAGATCGGCGCGGTGCAGCCCTCGACGTAGTGCACGTAGGCGCCCTCGTCGACGATGATCAGCGTACGCTCGAACTGGCCCATGTTCTCGGTGTTGATCCGGAAATAGGCCTGCAGCGGGATGTCCACGTGCACGCCCGGCGGCACGTAGATGAACGAACCGCCCGACCAGACGGCCGAATTCAGCGCGGAGAACTTGTTGTCACCGGAGGGGATCACGGTCCCGAAGTACTTCTTGAATACCTCCGGGTGCTCGCGCAGACCGGTGTCGGTGTCCATGAAGATCACGCCCTGGGACTCGAGGTCCTCCCGGATCTGGTGGTAGACCACCTCGGACTCGTACTGGGCGGCCACACCGGCGACCAGGCGCTGCTTCTCGGCCTCGGGGATACCCAGCTTGTCGTAGGTGTTCTTGATGTCCTCGGGCAGGTCTTCCCAGCTCTCGGCCTGCTTCTCGGTCGAGCGCACGAAGTACTTGATGTTGTCGAAGTCGATGCCCTCGAGGTTCGAGCCCCAGCCGGGCATCGGCTTGCGGTCGAAGATCCGCAGCGCCTTGAGCCGGTTGTCGAGCATCCAGTCGGGCTCGTTCTTCTTGGCGGAGATATCGCGCACGACATCCTCGGACAGGCCCCGGCGGGCACTGGCACCGGCGGCATCCGAATCCGCCCAGCCGTAACCGTAGTTACCCAGCGAGGCGATCGTCTCCTCTTGGGACAGCGGCTGATTCGACGCGTCGGATGCGGGGACGGCCGTGGTGGTCGACGTCATTGCGCACTCCTTCCGGAGTTGTTTCGAGCGTCCGTCGCGGGCTGTGCGACGGGGCGGGCGGGCTGAGTTGTGCTCGCGGTGGTCACCGTAGGCCCGGACGGTGGTACGGGCGGCGCGAGGGGTACATGGGTGGTGCAGGCGCAGTCGCCGTTGGCGATGGTCGCCAACCGTTGCACGTGGGTGCCGAGCAATTCGCGGAACGCCTCCAACTCGGCGGCACACAGCTCGGGGAACTCCTGCGCCACATGCGAGACCGGACAATGATGCTGGCATATCTGCACCCCGGCCCCGACCTTGCGGGTGCTGGCCGCGAATCCGGCGTCGCTGAACGCCTCGGCGATCTCCTCGGCCTTGGCCGCCGTCGCGGCGGGCGTGTGCCGGTCCAGCCGGTCCACCTCCGAGACGATGGAATCGACTCGGCTGCGCGCGAATTCGGTGATGGCGTCGTCGCCGCCGATCTCCCGCAACTGCCGCATCGCGGCGCCGGCCAGATCGTCGTAGGCGTGCCCCAGCCGGCCCCGGCCTGCGGCGGTCAGCTGGAACTGCTTGGCCGGTCGGCCCCGGCCCTGATGCTGCCAGGGCGCCGCGCGCATCGCCCGGGCCTCGCCGGATTCGATGAGCGCGTCCAGATGCCGGCGCACACCCGCTGGGCTCAAACCCAACCGGCGGCCGATCGCGGTCGCGGTGATCGGGCCCTCCTCGAGCAGCAGCCGCACGACGGCCGCCCGGGTATGTCCCTCGCCGGTGGTCGCCGCAGGCAGCACCGGATCCCGGTCGTCGGTGCGACGCCCGGATCTCACCTCGCTCTGCGGCAAACCCACGGTTTTCACAACATCAGTGTGACGGAATTATTTCCCGCATTCTAGTAAGGGTAGCCTCAATGACGCCTCATCAATGCCGCGACCTGCGCCTTGTCCGCGGGTGCAATAGGTCACCGAGCTGCGCTACCGCCTCCGGCCCCGTCCCATTAGGCGGTGTCAACAGAGCCTAATGGGGTGGCCTGCGTGGTGACGCTGCGCTACCGCCTCCGGCCCCGTCCCATTAGGCGGTGTCAACCGAGCCTAATGGGGTGGCCTGCGTGGTGACGCTGCGCTACCGCCTCCGGCCCCGTCCCATTAGGCTCGACTCCCGTGGCGGTTGCGGTAGGTGCTTGGCGGAGAAGTATCGGGCGGAGAAGTATCGAGCTCGGACGCAGAGCCCTGGGCCTGGACGTTCCCGCGGCCGACCACACGATCGCCGTCCTGCACACCACCGAAACCGACGCACCGGGCCTCGACGCCCGCGAAACCGTCCAGTTCAACCGGATTCGGCTGATGGGGGCCACCGGGTCGGTGCTGATGGCCATCAGCGCTCTCGGTGTCGCGGCCCAGCCGGTCCTGCAGAATCCGGTCTCGGGCGTCCGGGTGATCGGCGTATTCGCCCGCTGGCAGACCTCATCGCTGGCGCTGTGCATGATCGGCACCGTCTTCCTGGTGCTGGCCTGGCTGCTGCTGGGCCGATTCGCGGTCGGCGGCCTGGGCGGGGTGCCCACCAACCGGCTCAGCATCGCCCAGCTGGGGCGCACGCTCGCGCTGTGGATCATTCCGTTGTCGCTGGCGCCGCCGCTGTTCTCCAACGACGTCTACTCCTATCTGGCGCAGAGCGAGATCGCCGCCCGCGGACTCGACCCGTACGCGGTCGGCCCGGCCACCGGACTGGGCCTGCACCATGTGCTGACCTACAACGTGCCCAACATCTGGCGCGACACCCCGGCCCCGTACGGACCGCTGTTCCTGTGGATGGGCCGCGCGATCGCGCATCTGGTCGGCGACAACATCATCTACGGCGTGTGGGCGCACCGGGCCCTGGCTCTGGGCGGCGTCGCACTGATCGTGTGGGCGCTACCGCGGCTGTCGCGACGCTGCGGGGTCGCACCGGTCAGCGCACTGTGGCTGGGTGTGGCCAATCCGCTGGTGCTGTTCCACCTGATCGCCGGGGTGCACAACGACGCGCTCATGCTCGGGCTGATGCTGGCCGGACTGGAATTCTGCCTGCGCGGCCTGGCCACCGCGCGCACCTCCGGACTCGGCGGCTTCGACCATTACGGCTGGTCACATCTCGTTTTCGGAACCGTGATCATCACCTTGTCCTCGGCGGTGAAGTTCACCTCGATCATCGCCCTGGGCTTCGTCGGGATGACCCTGGCCCGGCGCTGGGGGCGCGGCCTGCGACATCTGCTGGCCGCGGCGGTGGTGCTGGGGGCGATCACCGTCGCGGTCACCTTGCTGGTCAGTTATGTCTCCGGACTGGGCTTCGGGTGGACGCACACGCTGAACACCGCCAGTGCGGTCCGCAGCTGGATGTCGATGCCCACCGCGATCGGCATCGTCACCGGATTCGGCGGCGTCCTTCTGGGATTGGGCGATCACACCACCGCGATGCTCACCATCACCCGCAGCATCGCCGGGGTCGTCGCGGCAGTGGTGGTGGTCCGCATGCTGGTCGCGACCTGGACCGGACGCCTGAATCCGGTCGGCGCGATGGGGGTTTCGCTGGCGGCGATCGTGCTGCTGTTCCCGGTGGTGCAACCGTGGTATCTGCTGTGGGCGATCGTGCCGCTGGCGGCGTGGGCGACCACCGCGGCGTTCCGCGTTCCGGCGGTCGCGTTCTCCGCGGTGGTGAGCGTGGCGCTGATGCCGCGCGGCGGCGAACAGGGAGTTTTCCAGATCATCGAGGCCGCGGTCACCGTCGTGGTGATCTCGCTCGGATTCATAGCGCTGACCCGCCACAGTCTGCCGTGGCGCGCCCGTCCGGGGGTGTCTGCACCGTCACAGCCCGATGCGGCCTACGGTGTCAGTTCGTGAGCTCCCCCTCCGAACCCGCCGTGCGCGTCGACGGCGTGGTCAAACGGTACGGCGAGACCACCGCCGTCGACGAGATCACCTTCGAGGTGCGACGCGGGCAGGTGCTGGCCCTGCTGGGACCCAACGGCGCGGGAAAGACCACCACGGTGGAGATGTGCGAGGGATTCCTGTCCCCGGACGCGGGCTCGGTGCGGGTGCTGGGGCTGGACCCGGTGGCCGATTCGGACCGGCTGCGCCCGCGGATCGGTGTGATGCTGCAGGGCGGCGGCGCCTATCCCGGTTCCAAGGCCGGGGAGATGCTCGAACTGGTGGCCTCCTATTCCGCCGACCCCCTGGATCCGCAGTGGCTCCTGGACACGCTCGGGCTCACCGAGGCCCGGCGAACCCCGTACCGGCGCCTGTCCGGCGGTCAGCAACAGCGACTGGCCCTGGCCTGCGCACTGGTCGGACGCCCGGAGTTGATCTTCCTGGATGAACCG
>JAFMQT010000398.1 GCA_017354515.1 Nocardia sp.
ACCCGAACCGGTCGCACCGATGCACAATCCGTGCGGGCCCATCCCGTACTCGGCCGATTCCTTGATATCGATTTCGACCGGACTGCCGTCGGGAGTGATGCCGATCGGCACCCGCAGGCGTTCGCGGTCGTTGCGGGTGCGCCATACCGTCGCGGGGTCGATGCGGGCGGCGTCGGGGATCTTCAGCAGTTCCATCAGACCCGGCATCGCGCGGGTTTCGTCGCCGAGGCTGACGATCTGAGCGGCCGTGGCGATGCGGTAGCGGGCCAGGGCGCGCGCGAGGTTCTCGGCCTCGGGCACGGTGATGGTATCCGGGGTCGCGAATTTCTCTACTCCGGCGGCTGATTTCGCGGCTACCGAACCGTCCTCGACGACCAGCTGCAGACCGCGGCGCACCGCCAGACCGGCCTGCGGTGCGGTCAGATCCAGCACGGTCACCGAATCGAGTCCGGCGTCGCTGACGATACGTTCGGAGCCGCTGACGAATCCGTCGTCGATGATGACCAGCAGGTGAATGCGTCCCGCGGTGGGCTGGGCGTTGCGCATGAACCGGCCGCGTTCGAGCAGTTCTCCCGACATCGTGGTCTCGAGCTCCCCCAGTGAGCGATACATCATCCGGCGTGCGCCCAATCGGTCGCGATCGGCCGGATGCTGGAGGTGCGGAAGCCATTTCGCCCACGCCCAGGCCTCGGAATCGGGGTCGGCGCAGATGATCGCCACGGCGGTGTGGTCGGGGCCGTGGAAGGTGACGAACTCCATCAGCATGGCGCGCACCAGCATTCGGGCCTCGGCCGGGTCGCCCTCGATATTGATCGCCGGGAAGGCCCGCAGCGACAGGGCGGTCGGCAGGCCGTGCACCACCGAATGGGTTCGCACGAACCGGCGCAGGGCCACCGTGGAGACCGGTTCCAGATCTTCGAGCGGACCGGTTTCGGGCCGGGCCAGTTTGGTCGCGAGCCGATGACTGCCGATGCCGACGCGGATATGGCCGAAATCGGGGTCGTTGGGGCGGCGCTCCCACATCCGCCGGCTGCCGGCCACCGCCCGCAGGTCCGCGGGTTCCGGATGACTCCAGATCAGCGACTGCAGCTGTGCCGCACCGGTTTTGCGGACATCGCGGCGCACCTGGTCGAGATAGCGGAAGTAGTCCTTGCGCTCCTCGTTCAGTTCGGCGGCACGTTTGTTGCCGCCGGATCCGCGCATCCCGGCCGCCATCCCGACCATCGACATGAGCATCATCATCGGGAACATCAACATGAAGGGGTTGGCGAGCAGACTGCGCCCCGTCATCACCATCATCGCCAGCATGCCGACCACCGCGACCACCATGACCACCGGCATCAGCCGCATCAGCAGGGCCGGAGGCACCGGACGCGGAATCTCCGGCGGCGCGGTGAGGGTGACCTCGCCGCCGGGCGCACGGGGCGGGGCGATTCGAGGACGGCGGACGAATCCGTCGGTGGACATAGCGCTACCTTCCCTGTGACCGTTCGGTCCCCGAGGCGGCCGAGGCCGCGGATGTCAGATAACCGGCTGTCGGGTCGCTGTCGGCATCGGGGATCCGGGTGCGGGCGCGGCGGAAGGGCGCGGCCGCCGCATATCCGAGGCCCAGCAGGACGAGTAGGGCCACGGAACCGAAGATCGCGATCCGGCGCGGCACCGGATCCACCCTCGGCGGCGAGGACGGGGGTGCGATCGCGCGCGGCACCTCGGCCGCGGCCCCCGGCGGACGATCGCTCACCTGGGCGGTGAGGGCGGCGACGGGATCGATCTGCCCGTATCCGACCCGGTCGTCCCGCCCGGCGCCGGGATTGTGCGCGGTATGTTCGATCCGCGAAATCACCTGTGCCGCCGTCAGTTGTGGATATCTGCCGCGGACCAGGGCCGCGAGTCCGGATACGAAGGCCGCCGAGAAGCTGGTGCCATCGACGGTGAGCGGGCCCTGCTCGCCGTGCTGGGTGTCGACCAGTCCGGTCGCACCCGGTTTACTGTCCAGGGAAATGATCCCGCGCCCGGGAGCCGCGACCCCCACCCACGGCCCGTGGATCGAGAACGCGGAGGTTCCGCCATCCGGATCGGTGCTGGCCACCGCCAGCACATAGGGCGAATACCAGGCCGGGCTGACGGCGGTGCGCACGCCGCCCCAGCCCGCCGCGTCGTTCTGGGTGGCGCAGGCTCCCTGATCGAGGTTTCCGGCGGCCGCCACGACCACCACATTGCGGTCGAAGGCGTATTTCACGGCCGCGCCGAGCGCCTTGTCGGCAGGGTCGGAACCCGCTGGCGTACAAGACACTTCGGAGATGTTGATGACGGTCGCACCCATATCGACCGCGCGGACCACGGCCGCCGCCATGGTGAGCACATTGCCGTAACCACCCTCGGCCACCTTTCCGGACTCCCCGGCGCGATTCTTGGCCTCGAATTCCAGGCTCAGCTGCCGGATTGCCAGAATCCGCGCCTCCGGGGCGACCCCGGAGAAGGCGTCCGCGGGCGAGGGCCGCGCCGCGATCAGCCCCGCGACCAGCGTTCCGTGCCCGTCACAGTCCTCGGTACCGTCACCGGCGCTGACCAGATCGCCACCCGGTCGCAGGTCGGGCAGCCGCGGGTGGCGATTGACGCCGGTATCGATGACCGCGACCGTCTGACCGGCTCCGCGCCCGAACTTCCAGGCCCGCTCCAGATCCAGGATCTGCTGCGACCGTGGCGGATCGTGCGGCACCGGTTGTGACAGATACGGTTCGGCGCAGACCGACCGTTTCTCGGTCGGATCCGGCGGTCCGTTCTTGCCGGCCGTCGCCATCGCCTGTCCCAGGGCGCCGGGATCGATCGCCGGTGGCGACAGCGCGGCGGCGGGCCCGCTCACCCCGAAAGCGCCCGCACCCAGGACCGCCACGGCCGCGAATACCGCTGCTGCGCGCCGGATTCGGCGATACCGCGTCCGAACCGGAACCCGGTGGTAGCTCATCGCGCCCATGTTGATCCGATCAGATGTTCCGGGCGGCCGAGTAGATGTCCATGAGCCACAGCGACAGCGGGACGATGAGAACGATCAGTAAGTATTCGATGATCTCGATCGTGCGACGCCAGATCGGTGAGATATCGGTGTGCGGGCCGATCACCCCGGCCACCACGGCCACCGCCGCGACCAGCAACAGCAGTCCGGCCACGATCGGGTGCCAGTCATGGTGGGGCACAGTCACTCCCGCCGCGACCGCGAAGGCCGTCACCGCCCCGCCCAGTCGGAGGGTGGCGGCCTGAACCAGGTCGGCGTACGCACGCCCGCGTAGGCTCAGCACCGCGGCAACGACCGCTGCCAGCGCCAGCCCCGCCCAGCCGGGCCTGCCGAGCGGGTCCGCCGCCACGATGGCGCCGAACGCCGCAGCGACGGTGGCGCCGATGACGACTCCCGATTGATACAGGGTGGCGACCCGGGCGCGAAATTCCAGTCCGGCGGCCGAGGGCAGCGCGGTCGCGCCGATCACGCCGATATCGGCGATCGTGGGCCGGAGTTCATGGTCGGCGGGGTCGATCGCCGCGCCGGCGGTAGGCACCGGCGGGACCGGAAGCCGGGCGGCGGCCACCGCGATCCGGGGGGCCATCGTGATCAGGATCAGTCCCGAGATCATCACTCCGACAGCGATTCTGGAGATGTCGACGGCCCAGACCATCCGGACCACGGCCGCGACCGCGACGATCGCGGCGAGGGTGACCACACCGGCGGCGATCAGGGCGCCGAGCCGGGTGATCGAATGCAGGATCAGCGATACCACCACGGTCGTCACCGCCGCGATCACCAGATGCGGGGCTCCGGGATCGCTCGGAACCAGCAGGCCGGCACCGGCTCCCAACAGCACGGTCGCATACAGCGACACCAGCACCGCGGTCAGCGATTCCTCCGGATACCGGCGGGCGAGGATCACCGCGGCACCGGCGGCGACGATCCCGGTCCCCAGCGGCAGGAATCCGGTCCAGATGCCGGTGCCTTTGTGCAGCACCAGCACGGCGATCGCCAGCAGTACCCCGGCCAGCGCCGTCGCCAATCCCACCCAGCGCGCCGCCACCGCGGACCAGCCGTAAGAGGTTTGGGCGGCCAGCCGCGAGACAGCGTCGATGACATCGTCGAACAGGGCAGGGGCCTCGCTGGTGGTCACCGAGCGCAGCACCAGCAGATCACCGTCGAAAACCTCGGCATCGGTGAGAGATTGGTGCGGTGGTATGGCTGGGCGGCCGATCTTGGCCAGGGTCCAGTGCTGGACGCGGGCGGGGGTGCCCTCCTCGTGCTCGGTCAGATCGACCGTGCGGGATTCGATCAGCTCGACCAGATCACTGATATAGGTGGCGACCGGAGCCGTGGCCGGCAGGCCCACATCGAGCTGAGTATTTCCGCCGATCACCGATACCCGGCATAATTCTGGCGCCGCGGAGCCGCCTCCGCCGCTGCTGAATGTTTCGGTCACGGATTACGGCCCCCTGGGTCCTGTCGGTGTATCGCGACATATCCAACTTAACGGAGTTTCGCCTATACGGCAGCCGGTATGCTTACCGGGTATTCAGCATTCAGACGCTATTAGGGGACGCGGGCATGAGTGGCAACCGCCAAGCACAAAGGGCCTTCGATGCCGGTGTGCTGTCGATGGGAATCGCGATCGAGGGTCAGGAGTC
>JAFMQT010000399.1 GCA_017354515.1 Nocardia sp.
GGGGCGATCCTGGTCCCGTTGGATCCGCAGTGGCCGGCCAGCCGAATCGCCGCCGCCTGCGATCGCGCCGCAGTGCGGCATGCGGTGATCGGTTCCGACTTCGCCGGTTCGCTGCCCGCGTCGCTGGCGGTCGGTCTGCTGGATGAGTTGTTCGAATCCGTTGGTGACGAGCCGGTTTCGTCCGGCCCATTGCCCGAGGATCTGGCCTACATCATCTTCACCTCGGGCTCCACCGGCGAACCCAAGGGGGTGGCGATCGAACACGCTGCCGCCCGCACGACCATCGACGATATGAACGACCGGTTCGGGATCGGACCCGACGACCGGGTATTGGCGCTGTCCGCACCGACTTTCGACCTGTCGATCTACGACGTCTACGGCGTGCTGGGCGCGGGTGGCGGGCTGGTCGCACCGGATCCGGACGCGGCGCTCGATCCCGAACGCTGGTCGGAGCTGATCGCCGAATACGGCGTCACCGTGTGGAATACGGCGCCCGCGGTGGCGCAGATGCTGGTCGAATACGCGGAGAACGATCCCGTCGTCCTCGCGCGGATGTCCTCCCTGCGGCTGATGCTGCTGTCCGGTGACTGGATTCCGCTGACTCTCCCGACGCGGCTGCGGGCGATGCTGCCCGGGCTGCGGGTGATTTCGCTGGGCGGTGCGACCGAGGCGTCGATCTGGTCCATCTGCTACCCGATCGATCGGGTGGATCCGCGGTGGAGCAGCATTCCCTACGGCCGGGCGCTGCGCGAACAGTTCTTCGTGATCCTGGATGAGCAGGGGGATCCGTGCCCGGTCGGGGTGCCGGGCGAACTGCACATCGGGGGCGCCGGGCTGGCGCGCGGCTATGCCGGTGACGAGCGGCAGACGGCTGAGCGATTCTTCCATCATCCGGCACTCGGTGAACGTCTTTACCGCACAGGTGATCTGGGTCGCTGGTGTCCTGACGGGGTGATCGAGTTCCTCGGCCGGGTGGATCGGCAGTTGAAGGTACTCGGGCATCGGATCGAACCGGGTGAGATCGAAGCGGTGGTCAGCCGGCTGCCGCAGATCCGGCAATGCCTCGTGGTCGGGCACCGCGGTCGGGACCGGCATCTGCGGTTGGTGGCCTATCTGGTCGGCCGGTCGGCATCGCTCGATACGGAATCGGTTGCCGCGCATGCTCGGGCGGAGCTGCCGACGTATATGGTTCCCAGCCGGTGGGTGGTCCTGGATGGGTTACCGCTGACATCGAACGGCAAGGTCGATCACGCAGCACTGTCGAATCCGTTCACCGGCTCCGAGGCCGGCCGGGAGTTCCCGGAGACCGACCGCCAGGTCGCCGAACTACCCGCTCCCACTACCAATTCCGGCGCACCGGGGGCGACCGAACGGTGGGTTGTCGAACCACATTCGGCGGCGTCTGATTCTGCCCCACCGTCGCTCACCACGGCCGGACGGCGAGCGTCCGAACCGGACTCTGCCGCTTCGGATTCTGTCGCGCGGCCACTCACCCCGGCCGAACAGTGGGTGGCCGATGTGTGGGGTGAGCTGCTGGATGTGACGATCACCCACCCCGATGCGGACTTCTTCGCCCTCGGTGGACATTCGGTGCTGGCGACCCGCATGCTGTTCAAGGTTCGCAATGCCGGGCACACCGAGATCGGGTTGCGCGATGTGGCGACCAGCTCCACGGTGGCCGAATTCGCCGGTCTGCTGGGCGAATCCCGACCGAGCAGCGTTGTGAGCGCATCCGAACGACTCCCGGCGCGCACCCGCACGGCGAGAAGTGAGCCGTTCCCGCTGACCCGCGTCCAGCACGCCTATCTGCTCGGCCGCCGCAACAGCGGTACGGCCTGCTATGTCTTCAACGAATTCCGGTGCACGGAACTGGATCTCGACCGCTACGAGCAGGCGTGGAACAGCGTGATCGCGCGGCATCCGATGCTGCGGACGGTGATCACCACCGACTATCTCAATCGGGTCGTGGATTCGGTCCCGCACTACCGGATTCGCCGCTACGATCTGACCGCCCTGCCCGCGCAGGAGCGCGAGAGAGAACTGCTGCGGCTGCGGGAACAGCTGTCGCACCGGGTTATCCGGCACGACCGGTGGCCGCTGTTCGATGTGCGGGCCGCTGTCCTCGACGACGGTGAGTTGCGGTTGTTCGTCGGTATCGACGCCATGATCTGCGATGCGAGCAGCTTCTTCCTGCTCGACCGGCATCTGCGCGAGGCCTATGAGCGGCCGCAGGCGCAGATATCCGCGCCGAGTACGGATTTCGCCGAATACGTCGCCCACACCCGCGCCCGGCGCGAGGGTACGGCCTATGCGCGCGCCGCCGAATACTGGCAGCGCCGCATTCCCACCCTGCCCGGTCCGCCCACCCTGCCGACGCGGCCGAAGACCGATGCCGCACCGCGTTTCGTGCGCCGCGACGATCACCTGACAACGACAGAGTGGGACAGTCTCGGCCGCATCGCGGCCCGGCACCGGGTGACCCCGTCCGCGGTGCTGCTGACCGTCTATGCCGACGCACTCGCCGAATTAAGTGGTGAAGAACGGTTTTCGGTGATGCTCACGCTGATGGATCGCCCGCTCGAGCTGCCCGATATCGATCAGGTGGTCGGCGAGTTCACCGCACTGATCGCGCACGAGGTGGACCGGCGCGAGGGTGAAAGTTTCCTCGACCGCGTGCGCGGAACCCAGCAGCGATTGTTCGACGATCTGGACCATCGCGACTATTCCGCGGTAGACGTACTCACCGATATCACCGCCCGGACCGAACGGCGGATCCAACTGCCGGCCGTGTTCACCAGCGGTCTGGATGTCGGCGAGCTGGTGGGGAGCGATCCGCGACTGGACTGGGTCGGTCCGATCGAATACGGCATCAGCCAGACCCCCGATGTGTGGCTCGATCACCAGATCCTGGTCGACAACGGGCAACTGCATGTGCGCTGGGATGTGCTCGAGACGGTCCTCGACGCCGCCGCCGTCGATGAGGCCTTCGCGGGTCTGATGCGCTCACTGCGGCGGCTCGCCGACGACCCCACCGCGTGGATTGCCGAACCGGCCGGACACCGATCGGCCGACGAGGTGAGCGAGGAGATCTGCGCACTGTGGGCCGATCTCCTCGGCATCGCCCCGGCAGCCATCGATCCGACCCGGGGGTTCGTTTCCTCGGGCGGCGATTCGGTGTCCGCGGTCCGGCTGGCCCGGTATGTGCGCGGCACCTTCGGATTCCACCTGCCGATCGACAAGATCATCGCACCGGAGTTCACGCTCTCGGCGCTGATCTGCCGGATCGTGTGCGAGAGGATCGACGCTGTCCCTCGGACCGGGCCGATCACCGATCTGGTCGAAACCTCCGTCGACACACGCCGATTCGAGCTCACAGCGCTGCAGCAGGCGTACTGGGTGGGTCAGCAGGGCGCCTGGTCGCTGAGCTACCGCAGCGCGCACGGTTATGGGGATCTGCGAATCAGCGGGATCGACGGGGACGATCTGCACGGTGCTGTGCGCCGACTTGTCGACCGAAATCCGATGCTCCGGACCGTATTCCACGACAGCGGAACTCAGGAGCTGCTGGATGAGGACGATCCGAGACTGAGCGCGCTGCCGGTCACCGAGATCGATCTGACCTCGGCACCGGAATCGGTGGTCGCCGAGGAGATTTCACGTCTTCGCGACGAAATGCAGCGCACCGGACCGGGACCCGCACCGTGGTCGTTCCGGATTGCCGCGCTCTGGTTACCCGGCGGCGAGGTCAGCCTGCACGTGGTGTGCGGTCTGATGATGGCCGATGGCTGGTCCGGGCAGCTGCTGGTCAGCGAACTGCTCACCTACCTCGACGAACCGAATGCGATGCTGGCACCGCAGAGCACACGCTTCGCCGACTACGTCGCCACCCTCGCCGCCCGCCGCCGCACCCCGGAATGGGAACGGCATCGGCAGTGGTGGTTCGAACGCATCGACGATCTGCCGCCCGCACCATCGCTCCCGCAGGCCGGGCCCGCCGACCGCGTACACGCCGAGCTCATGCAACGGCGCGAAACCTATCTGACCGCAACCGAATTCGAGGCGATGAGCGCACAGTGCAGTGAGCGGGGAATCATCCCGTCGGCGGTCTTCGCGACCTGCTATGCGATCGCCCTGGCTCGCGCGGCCGAGCACCGGCACTTCCTGCTCAATGTTCTCTATCTGGACAGGATGGCGCTACCGGCCGATCTGGACCAGGTCATCGGGCCGCTGGCCACCACCGCGCTGGTCGAGGTGCGACTGCCGCGCGCGGTGAGCTTCGCCGAGCTGTGCCGGACAACGCAATCGGCGACGGCGCGCACCTTCGACCACGCCCTGATCAGCGGAGTCGAGGTCGCCCGCGAGATCGCGCGGCGACGGCGCGATACCCGGCCGGTGGCGCCGGTGGTATTCCACAGCATGCTCGGATTGCGGCCACCGGTGGATATGCCGGAAACGGTCCGCATCCTGGACTCCTTCCAGAGCATCCGCACCCCGCAGGTGTCGTTGGACCTGCAGGTCGGTCCGTCACCGTGGCAGGACAATCAGGTCACCATCAGTCTCGACGCGGTGGCCGAACTGTTCGAACCCGGCACTGTGGACTCGATATTCGACGACCTGTGCCACCTGCTGCGGCGGTTGGCGGCCGACCCCGGCACCTGGG
>JAFMQT010000400.1 GCA_017354515.1 Nocardia sp.
GGGATCTGGTTGCCACGCTCCGCAATATCGAAGCCGCGTACATGGAGTTCCAGCGGGTTCTCGGCACCGGCACCAAACGCCGACAGAATCTGTTGCGGCACATCGAATCCGAAACCCAGATCGTGCGATGGTTCGAACCGATCATCATCCCGGGCGTGCTGCAGACACCGGAATACATCGAGTGGATCCTGTCGCAGGTGATCGGCTTCTACGGCATCCCCGATGATCTGGAACAGGGTGTCGCGGCGCGGGTGGAACGCCAGAAAGTCCTGTACGACAGGCGGAAACGGTTCTCGTTCATCATCGCCGAGCAAGCGTTGCACACGAGTGCGGGCAGTGACGAGGTGATGATCGGGCAGTTGGATCGGCTACTGACCGCGATGTCGCTGCCCAGGGTCAACGTGGCGATCCTGCCCCAGCAGGCCGCGTATCGGGCACCGACAGTGCACGGGTTCGTCATGTACGACAAGCGGATCGTGCTCGTCGAAACCGTGTCCGCGGAGTTGACGGTCACCCAACCCGCCGAAATCGGCTTGTACGGCAAGGCATTCGACACGCTCACCCGGCAGGCGGTGACGGGCGAGCAGGCACGTGCGTTGATCCGGAAGGCTATCGATGCGCGCGGAAATCGCTGATAGGCCACCTCCGACACGCGATTGTGGGATGGCGCGGCAACTGTGGATTCACGTCGACCAATATGCGCAGGGGAAGGTGACGAACAACCTCGTGACCAACCAGCTCGAGGATGAGGCGTACGCAGCAGATGAGAAGTTCTGGAACGACTTCTTGTCCGGAAAGGCAGGACACTGACAATGAGCGTATTCCAGATTGACAACATATTTCGAGTAAGTTTTCGTCAGAACCCAATTATCGTCGGCAGAACTGACGACAGTTTCTCTGTCGGGGATCGGGTGGAACTAATAAGAGACGATGGTTCCGTCGTTCACGGTGTTCTGGAAGGTATTGAAATTCACCGCTCCCCCTCCGGACAGCACTCATTCGTGTTCTCTCGAGAGATATCCGAACACGCGCAACCGGGGGACAGAGTGCGCACAGTGTGACAGCGATCGTTAATACCGTCTCGAATCCGCTTCTACTCGGCGGACGTTGGGCCCCCTCGATGAATGATGTGCAAGAATGCGGACGACAACTTCGGCATGACCTCGGTGAGGTGCGACGTAAGGGCCGACAGCTATCCGATTCAGGTAGGTGATCTGCTCGATCACCTCCAGCGGATTGGAGATACCCCCCGACCAGAAGGCGTCCCACAATCGGTCGATTTTGCTGCGCAGCTCGCCGGTGATCATACGGCGAGATTATCCGACCCCACCGACGAGATCGGCCGGGTTCGCCCTTTCGGCAGCAGGTCCGCCGTGCGTTCACCCGGCCCGTGTATGACACAGCGTGGTACGCTTGGTGCGTGTTCAAGAATTTCCCCGAGATTCGTTGGACCGAAGCCAGCGAGACCCATATCGCCCGGCACAACGTCAAACCGTGGGAGGTCGAAGAGGCGCTGCAACCTCCAACCGTTGCGACAAATGGCGACGACGCCACCATTGTGGTCGGTCGAACATACGCAGGCCGTTATTTGACGATGGTGCTTACAGCCTCGGCGGACGGGCTTCTGTTCGTCGTCACCGCATACGACAGCCCTCCGGACGACCGCCGAATCCATAGTAGGAGGACCAGATAGCCATGACACGGAAGTCGATCGAAGAACTACGAGACCGGTACGCCAACCCCGAAAATGCTACTGCCGAACTACTTCGGGCGGACACCGAAGGCGCGACGACGGTAGTGCAGGCTGCCGATGGGCAGCCTCAGGCAGAGCGCATGTCCAACTACAGTGTGCGGGTGCCAGCGGATGTATTGAAGGCTGCGGGGGAGATTGCGGCGGCGCAGGGAATGACAACGGGCGCCTGGTTGCGACAGTCCATCGAGGCAGCGGTCGCTCAGCATGAAGCCGGCGATCTGACCGTCTCCGTCCCCGAGTTACTCGCCTTCATCGCCGAGCACGGGTACCCGAAAGCATCGTGACCTTACGACCCCTGTTCTGAACGTCGGCGTACTCGATCGGCGGCCAGATTTATTGCGTTGCGAATGATCCCAGCCTCGCTGACGCACCCACGGCAGTGGCCGCCGCGTCAACGATGATCGTCAAACATGTTGGGCGACACGACCTAACGCCTGAGGTCGCACCGCTCGGCTACTGAGATTTTCAGCTCCACTACCAGCCCGACCTTCTTCGCGATCTCCATCAACGCGTCCAAGCTGAACTTGCCGACCTTGCCTCGACGTAGATCTGATACTCGGGGCTGGGTGAGCCCGAGGTTCGCTGCCGCGGAGTTCTGGGACCAGTCGAACTCGTCCAGACGGGTGTTGATCGCGCGCATCAATATCGCGCGCGCCTTCATATTTTCGGCCTCCTGCGGGGTGTCGGAGATCGCATCCCACACCGAGCCGAACCGCTGTCGCGTCATTTCTCCTCCTCCGCAAGCGCTTCCGCCATCCGATACCGCCGTTTACCAGTCTCGATAGCTGTTTTCGGGGTTTGGTTGGACTTCTTTTGGAACGCATGCAGCACGTACACGGCGTCACCCAGTGAAGCGACATAGAACACTCGGAACCACCCGTCGTCCTCAGCGACCCGCACTTCCCAGCAGCCGCGACCGACATCCCGCATCGGCTTCGCGGTCGCCGGTGTGCCACCGCGCTGCACAAGGTCGAGGTCGTATCCTGCCGCCGTGCGAGCATCGTGCGGAAAGGCTCGCAACTCGTCGAGGGCGCTGCCGACGAACTCGATGTCTTTCCGTGGCCGATGGCCACTCACCAGGTGAGTATATCAATGTCAGTATAAGAGCTGCCAGGCCCGTACGGCGGCTGGTGTCGGGTCATCGCTCGCGCGCTGGGCACCGGAACCGAACAGCTCGGGGTATATCATCCATGTGCGAATGCTTGGCGATGTGAGGAGGAGCCGTGAGTTCCGCACTCGATCTGGGCTCCGCCTTCGGTCAGGGGCCGTATGTCGCGGCCGATCTCCACAACTGCCCCGAGGAGGGGAAGGGCTTCGAGCTGTGGAACGGATGGTTGATCGAGAAGACATCGCCGTCGCTGCGTCACAATCGGATGAGCCGAGGGCTACGGAGTCTGTTCGTCGACGCTGCCCGGCGGGCTGGTGCCGACGTGTTGGTCGACGGCGGTGAGTACGAGTTCGCGTTCCCCACGGCCGTTCGCAAGCCGGATGTCTTCGTCCTCGACTCCAAAGCTGAGGAAAGCGGCTTCGCGGAGGGGGGACCTGCCTCGATCCATCCGACTTACTGCTGGTCGCCGAGGTGGTGTCGCCGCGAAGTGAGTTCCAACCGATCCCGCGCATCGAAGCACTCGACCTCGATCAGGGGCGGTACATCCGCAACGCCGTCGTCGCCAATGACGAGGTGCTGACGGTGGAGCGCCCCTTCGACATCAGTGTGGCGCCCGCCGCGCTGTATGACCTCGGTCGGCGCGATTTCGCCTGAGGTTGCACCTCTCAGGACGCTGGACGGTATGGAGAACAGTGACAAATCTTGTCCCCGACGAGCAGGAAATCGTCGATCTGGTCGGCACGTTCGTCGATGAGCGGCTGCGGCCGCGGGTTCGCGAATTCGAGGCCGAGGACATCTATCCGGATGAGCTGATCGAGGAGATGAAACGGCTCGGCTGCTTCGGCTTGCTGGTGCCGGGCGAGTTCGGCGGCACCGAGGTCAGTACGGCCTGTTTCGCGCGTGTCACCGAGGAACTGGCTCGCGGCTGGATGAGTATGGCCGGGGCGATCGGCGGACATTCGGTCATCTCATATCTGTTGCGCACCTTCGGAACCCGTGAACAGCAGGAGCGGTATCTGCCGAAGATGGCCACCGGTGAGATCCGCGCGACCATGGCGCTCACCGAACCCGGGGGCGGCTCCGACCTGCAGGCGATGCGCACCGTCGCCCGCGTCGACGAGGACGATCTGGTGATCGACGGCAGTAAGACCTGGATCTCCAATGCCGCCCACTCCGGGCTGATCGGCCTGCTGTGTGTCACCGATCGCGAGGTGCGGCCGGCGCATCGGGGGATGAGTGTGGTGCTGGTGGAACCCGGTGCGGGACTGAATATTTCGAAGAAGCTACCGAAACTCGGGTATCGCGGCGTGGAGGCGTGCGAGCTGCTGTTCGAGAGTATGCGGGTACCGGCCACCGCGATTCTGGGTGGTGTGGCCGGGGCCGGCTGGAATCAGATGATGCGCGGCCTCGAGGTGGGGCGGGTTCAGGTCGCCGCGCGCGCGGTGGGGGTGGCACAGGCCGCGCTCGCCGATGCCACCGCCTACGCCCAGCAGCGCGAATCCTTCGGAACCCCGATCTGGCGGCATCAGGCCGTTGGGACGCATTTGGCGAATATGGTCACCAAGGTGCAGGCCGCGCGGCTGCTCACCGCCGACGCCGCGCATCGCATCGATCGCGGTGAGCGCGCGGATATGGAGGCCGGGATGGCGAAACTGTTCGCCTCCGAAGCCGCCATGGAGGTGGCGTTGGATGCGATGCGGGTGCACGGCGGCTACGGGTACTCCAGGGAGTACGAGGTCGAACGGTATTTCCGCGACGCCCCGCTGATGATCCTGGGGGAGGGCACCAACG
>JAFMQT010000401.1 GCA_017354515.1 Nocardia sp.
CTGCGCTCGGATACCGGGACCTACCTGCGAGTCCTGCGCGAAGGCACGGTCGGGGCGGGAGATCGGGTCGAGGTCGACCACATTCCCGAGCACGGGATCACCGTCCGCGATGTCTTCACCGGCGCGGACCCGGATCGGCTCGAGCGGCTACTCGCGGCCGAACCGACTATCTCGGACGACATTCGCATGCAGATCGACCGGCACGCCCGGCGCCGCGGTCACCGCGCGCGACCGGGCACGATCGCCGACAACGGATAGGACCGCTCATGGGTGTGGAATTGGTGGAGGTCGTCCGGTCCGGATTTCGCGAATGTGTGCACCGCGGTTCGGTGGTGATCCTCGATCCCGCCGGCACCCCCGAGGTGACGCTCGGCGAGGTGCACCTGCCGATCTTCCCGCGCTCCACGAATAAGCCGATGCAGGCGATTGCCCTGCTGCGCAACGGTTTCCAGCCGGTCGATGCGGCCGAGCTGGCGATCGCGACCGCCTCCCACTACGGCGAGCCCGACCAGCTGCGGCTGGTCACCCGGCTACTGGACCGTTTCGGATTCACCGAGAACGATCTGGCCTGCCCACCGGATCTGCCACTGGGCGAGCTGCCCCGCGCCGCGGCGCTGGCCGGTGCGCGAGATCCGCTCATCGCGGCTCGCCGGATCTGTATGAACTGTTCCGGCAAACATGCCGCCATGCTGGCGACCTGCGCGATCAACCAGTGGCCGACCCGCGGATATCACGATCCGGCCCATCCGCTGCAGTGCGCGGTGACCGCGACGGTCATCGATCTCACCGGCGAACCGGAGACCGACCTGGGTATCGACGGGTGCGGTCTACCGATCGTTCCGGTATCGCTGATCAACCTCGCCCGCGCCTACTCCCGCATCGCCACCGCGGCCCCCGGAACGCCGGAACGGCGTGTCGCGGACGCGATCCGACGCCATCCGCGAGTGATTTCGGGCACGGCCGCACCGGATCTGGAGACCATGCTGGCGACGCCCGGACTGGTGTGCAAGATCGGCGCGGACGGGGTGCACGCGGGGGCCCTGCCGGACGGCCGGGCCTTCGCCTACAAGATCGACGACGGCCACGACCGCGCGAGGATGCCACTTACGCAGGCAATTCTTCAGCGCATGGGAATCGAGTGGACGGCCGCGCATACCGAGCTGGCCGGACCACCGGTGCTCGGCGGCGGCGCCAGAGTCGGCATCATCCGCGCGATACCGGGTGTGATCTAAAGGACGATAGGCACTTTTCCGCCCAGGCCACCGGCCCGGCAAACCGAGGATGTTCAACAGTCTTCGCCCACTCCTGGGAGCGCGCGCGCCGGACACACGCTAAAGTGTCTGTCAGGAAGATTATTAATTCGAACGGGGCCGCCAACCACCCCAGGCCGCCCCGCAGTGACGCGAGGGGGTCAGCCATGGGCCGTGGCCGGGCTAAGGCAAAGCAGACCAAGGTGGCACGCGAGCTGAAGTACAGCTCGCCGTCGACCGACTTCGCGAGCCTTCAGCGCGAGCTGTCGGGGCACTCCCCCCGGCGGAGCGGTGTGCTGTCCGAGAAAGAGCACGATTCGGACGGACCACTAGAGCGCTGGGAGGAAGATGAGGACTACGACGACTGGCGCCGCTGATTCGGATCGACACGTCGAGGGGGAGGCCTGACGAGGCCTCCCCCTTCGCACGTCGTCGACCCGGCGGCTCGGCCGGAAAGTCGGCCTCTGGCTCCCGCGAGGCTCGGCACATATGCGAACGCCCCCGCCTGACGGCGAGGGCGTTATCGCTGTATACGTAACCGGATTCTCCCCGTCAGAAGCGTGGGTGCTCGCCGAGCAGCTCCACGCGGGGAGCCTCGGCGTCGCGGGCCTTCTTGACCGTTCCCAGCGTCCAGCATTCGATATGCCGGGCGGTCAGCACCGCTTGGGCGCGATCGGCATCCTCGGGGGCGACCACCGTGACCATGCCGACGCCCATGTTGAAGGTCTTCTCCATCTCCGCGCGCTCGACCCGGCCGCGCTGGGCGATGAGCTTGAAGATCGGCGCCGGGTTCCAGGTGCCGCGATCGAGTTCGGCGACCAGACCGGCCGGCAGCACCCGGGCCAGGTTGTTGGCCAGACCGCCACCGGTGACGTGCGCGAAGGTACGCACGTCGGTTTCGGCGATCAGGGCCAGGCAGTCTTTGGCGTAGATCTTGGTGGGCTCGAGCAATTCCTCGCCGAGGGTCCGGCCGAACTCCTCGACCTGGCCGGTCAGCGACATCCGGTCGATCTCCAGCAGCACCTGGCGGGCCAGGCTGTATCCATTCGAATGCAGGCCCGAGGAGCCCATGGCGATGACCACGTCGCCGGGGCGAACCCGGTCCGGGCCCAGCACCTCATCGGCCTCGACCACGCCGACGCCGGTGGCGGAGATGTCATAGTGATCGGCGACCATCAGGCCGGGATGTTCGGCTGTCTCACCGCCGAGCAGCGCACATCCGGCCGCGTGGCATCCGTCGGCGATTCCGGAGACGATCTGGGCGACCCGCTCGGGGATCACCTTGCCGACAGCGATGTAGTCCTGCAGGAACAGCGGTTCGGCGCCGCAGACCACGAGATCGTCGACGACCATCGCGACCAGGTCCAAGCCGACCGTATCGTGTTTGTCCAGGGCCTGCGCGATCGCGAGTTTGGTGCCGACGCCATCGGTCGACGAGGCCAGCAGCGGCTCCCGATAACCGCCCTTGAGCGCGAACAGTCCGGCGAAACCACCGAGACCGCCCTGCACCTCGGGCCGGGTCGCCTTCTTGGCCAGTGGTGCGAACAACTCGACCGCGCGGTCACCGGCCTCGATATCGACACCGGCGGCCGCGTACGAAGCGCCCGCGGAACTCTCCTCGGCGCCGGCGCTGGTCACGCCGGAACCACTCGGGGTCTGCTCAGTCATTGTTCGGGAAAGCTCCAAACCGAATCAGCGGATAGATGCCTGCTCACGCTACCGGAGGCGGATAACGAGAACGCACCGGTATTCAGGCGTACGCACGCCCGGCGAGACTACCGCGACTCAGGGGCGGCTCAGCGCGCTCGCGTTCGCGTTGTCGCCCAGCAGTTCCGACTCCGGTTTGGCGCCGAGAATCCCCTCGAGCACGTTCTTTCCGACGGCCGCCTCGGCCGGCAGCGGAATCGGATACGTGCCGTCGAAACAGGCCGCGCACAACCGGGTCGAGGGCTGTTCGGTGGCCGCGATCATGCCGTCGAGCGAGATGTAGCCGAGGGTGTCGGCGCCGACCGAGCGGCGCACGTTCTCCACCATCGCGGTCAGCGATTCCGGCGAATCCTGGTCGCCCTCCGGCCCCGAGCCGTTGGCGATCAGCTCCGCGCGGGAGGCGAAATCGATGCCGTAGAAACAGGGCCATTTGACCGGCGGCGAGGCGATCCGGACGTGAATCTCGAGGGCGCCGGCCTCGCGCAGCATGCGGATCAGCGCGCGCTGGGTATTGCCGCGCACAATCGAATCATCGACGACGATCAGGCGTTTTCCGCGGATCACATCGCGCAGCGGATTGAGTTTGAGCCGGATACCGAGCTGGCGGATGGTCTGACTGGGCTGAATGAAGGTGCGCCCGACGTAGGCGTTCTTCATCAGGCCCTGGCCGTAGGGCACACCCGAGCCCTGGGCGTAGCCCACCGCCGCGGGCGTTCCGGATTCGGGCACCGGAATGACCAGATCCGCCTCGACCGGATGTTCGGCCGCCAGCCGGCGGCCGATTTCGACGCGGGTGGCGTGCACCGACCGCCCGGCGATGGTGCTGTCCGGCCGGGCCAGATATACGTATTCGAAGACACACCCCTTGGGTTCGGGGTTGGCGAAACGCAGTGAGCGCACTCCGTCGGCATCGATCGCCAGCAGTTCGCCCGGTTCGATATCGCGCACGAACGAGGCGCCGACGATATCGAGGGCGGCGGTCTCACTGGCGACCACCCAGCCGCGGTCGAGCCGGCCCAGGCACAGCGGGCGCACACCCTGCGGATCGCGGGCCGCGTAGAGGGTGTGCTCGTCCATGAAGGTCAAGCAGAAGGCGCCGCGCAGGGTGGGCAGCAGCTCCATCGCGGCCTGTTCGATGCTCCTGTCGGCGGCCGCGTGCGCGAGCAGGGCGGTCATCACATCCGAGTCCGAGGTGGCGGAGATGGTGTCGCCGGGAAGTTTGCCGTTGATCAGTCCGAGTTCGCGGGCGCGGTCGGCGAGTTCGGCGGTATTGACCAGATTTCCGTTGTGTCCCAAGGCAAGTCCGGTACCGACCGCGGTGGTGCGGAAGATCGGCTGGGCGTTCTCCCAGATGGTGGACCCGGTGGTCGAATACCGGCAGTGCCCGATGGCGATATGTCCGGGCATGGCCGCCAGGGTCTGCTCATCGAACACCTGCGAGACCAGACCCAGGTCCTTGAACACCAGCACCTGCGAGCCGTCCGCCACCGCGATACCGGCTGCCTCCTGCCCGCGGTGTTGCAGGGCGTACAGGCCGTAATAGGTGAGCTTGGCGACGTCCTCGCCCGGCGCCCAGACACCGAATACGCCGCACTCCTCGCGCGGCTCGTGCTCGGGCTCGTCGAACGCGGCGCTACCGGAATCAGGGACGGCACGGGTGTCGCGGAACTGCGAGGAC
>JAFMQT010000105.1 GCA_017354515.1 Nocardia sp.
TAGGCCACCAGCGCAGCCTACGACCCAACATTTAGTGCGCAAATCCCACTACCAACGACACCAAAATACCAGGTCAAACCCCCGCCGCTACTCCGACGGCCGCAACGTGAGCCAAGTCAGGGCCATAACCATGTAATCGATCCAGACTCGGATCCCCAATGTCGACGCTGCCTTCTGTGCATCAAATCCAAAGCTTTGGTTCCGCAGTTTTGTCCTCACGGCCATGAGTTCACTGAACGTAACACCTTCCACAAGAACGGTTGGCGCAACTGCCGAGAATGCGGACACAATCGTTCTCACCGCAGATTAAAGGGACACGACTTCGTTATCGACACAAGATACACGGGAAGGCAGAAGCGTCGATGCAGGACCTGCTTCGACAATGCCAAATAGCTCGAACCTGGGCGAGTCACAATAAGGAAGCGCGGCTGTACAATAGGCGACGTCAGTTCTGTTTAACTGACACCCGAGTTGGCTCATTTGCTTAGTGCCTGAGTCGCGGGCGACGGCGAGAGCGGTGAACACGATGGTGAGGTGGGCTTCGATCGCGTCGCGGGTGCGGTGGAACATGGGTCGGGCGGCGAGGTCGGTTTTGCTCATGCGGAACGATTGTTCGACGTGCCAGAGGTCGTGGTAGCTCGCGATCACCTCGCTCGCGGGCATGAGGTCGGCGGGCAGGTTCGTGACGTAGCCCTTGAGCCCGGCCAGACGGCGGGCGCGGGCGAGGGCGGTGGTGTCGAGAGTCTTTCCGCCCTTGCTGCTTTTGACGAACCGGGTGGTTTTGACGGGTGTGGTGCCGTCGATGACCGCGCGGGCTTTGGCTTCTTGGGTGTTGAGTGTTTTCTGTTCGCGGACATAGCGTTTCGTGGAGTAGGCCCAGACTGCCCGCCACGACCCGGCATGTGTGTCGGGGTCCCAGACGGGTTCGGTCCGCAGTCTGGTGGGGTTGTCGTTGTTCCTGCCGCGTTTCGGGGTGAGGGTGTCGATGACCTGCCCGTCGGTGAATGTGTCTCCGTGCCAGCGGAAATGGGACTCCAGATCGATCGGCGCCTTCGTGACCCGGGAGCCGACGATGAACCGCATCCCCGCGGTATCGAGTGCGGTGAGGTTCTGCTCCGACAGCATGCCGGCGTCGGCGACCACGACGACTGATTCGAGGCGATGCCGGGCCTGGAACTGTTCGATGATCGGCACGAGCGTGTGTTTCTCGGCCTTGCTGCCCTCGAAACAACCTATCTCCATAGGGAATCCGTGCCGGTCGACCAGCAACCCGACCACGATCTGCGGATCGACCCGGCGTTCCTTCGAATACCCGACCTTGCGCAGCCGGTCTTCTTTCTCGGCCTCGAAATACAGGGTGGTCACGTCATACAAACACAGCGAAACATCCCCGGCGGCAAGCACATTCCGGAAACATTGCTCGGCGATCCGATCCCGGTAACCACCCGCCATGCAGCGGCCCAGGGTGCGTTTCATCGTCGCGTACGACGCGGGCCGGCGACCGAGTTCTTCCAGGACGCGACCGGTATCGAGCAGGCTGACCGGTTCCACGATCCGGGCGATCACCAAGTCCCGGAACACCGGATCACTCACCACGCCGAACCCGAGCGAGTCGAATACCCCGCCCAAAGCCCCGAACAGCACCCCCGCATGCGTCCCGGTCACCCGCCCGGCCGCCACCCGGACGGACTCACCGGCCACGCCGGTACCGAACAACACCCCACCCTCACCCCGGCCCACCAAACCAGCGGCCCGCGTAACCGGCTCCACCCCCAACTCCAGCATTCCCTGACCGGTGTCTTCCAGCAGGTCACGAGCCCGCTCCAGCAGAACCCCCAGCTCGGCCTCGGTATGCGCCGAACCGACATGAGCCACGATCCGCCGCCGACCACCCACCGACTCCGCGATCTGGACCGCCGTCGCACCCGAGCCCGTCCGCACCCGCCGAATCCACGCCACCACCCGAGCCTACCGACCCCGTTAGTGCCTAAAACAGGCACTAACCACGGCCATCACCCCAGGTCAAGAGATCGAGAACCCAGCAACACCGACAACGTGAGCCAACTCAGGTCAAGCCCGCCGCACCGCCGTCGGCAGCCAGAACTTTGACGGTCGCGGCGGCCGACCATGGCAGCGGCCCTCAGGTCCACAGACCACCCACATTCCGGTCGGCCGCCACTCCGGGTTGACCAAATACAACGAGTCCTACGTGAACTGCGTGGATCTACATACGGTGGCCAAGCCACGACTGCGACGAAAATTGGGCCTGCTGGCACCGAGAGAGCTACGCCGCGTGGAGGACTCGGTGCGCCTGATCCTCGGACTACAACCCTGACTTCTACCCTATATTGGGTCCATGACCAGGACGATTACCGAAGCCGAACTATGCAACGGTAGCGCCGCGGTGATGGACGCGTTGGCGGCCGGGGATGACTTCATCATCACCCGCGATGGCCGACCCGTCGGCGAACTCCGGCCCGTGACCACGAAGAGGACCGTCACAGCGGGTGCAGCCAAGCACCGCTTCGCCCGATTCGCCGCATACGCCGACCGTGCAGCGGAACGAGCGCAGATAGATGCCGAATTCGGCGAAGACCGGCTCGATGACTGACCCGGACAACAGGTTTCGACATCCGGCCGACAGCACGATCGACGGTCGAGTACCGTACGCATTCTTGTTCGAGGCGGACGGCCGGGCACGCTGAAATCCCCACTGCTCGGCCATGATTGCTCCGCACGGGGTCACTTGCCATATAGCGCCTCTCGTGCCTGTGCATAGGCGCTGCGGATCCCCATGCCCACCACACCGTCGTCAGGTGCTGGAATCTCGGCAGTCGCGGCGGCGGGCCACTGCGGCGGTTCTCCCCCGCCCCGCAGTGCCCACGCGGCCTGCCGCGCGGCACCGAGCGCGACGTACTCCTCCGGCTCCGGAACCGTCACCGCCACACCGAAGATCTGCGCGGCGGTCTCGGCAACGAATTTCGAACGCGAACCGCCGCCGATCAACAGCACTCGCCGGGGCGTCGCGCCGGCCCCACGGAGCCGATCGAGCGCGTCGGCCATATTGCACAGCATCCCTTCGACCGCGGCACGAGCCAGGTGAGCGGGCCGCATTGTCTCCAACCGCAATCCGTGCAGACTGCCCGTCGCATGCGGCAGGTTCGGGGTGCGCTCGCCGGACAGATACGGCAGCAGGACGAGACCGTCCGCACCCGCAGGCGCCTGCCGAGCCAGTGCGTCGAGTTCGTTGAGCCCGATCCCCAGAGCTGTGGCTGTCGCCTCGAGCACCCGAGCGGCATTGAGTGTGCACACCAACGGCAGGAATTGTCCTGTCGCATCGGCGAATCCATTGACAGCAGGATCGGTGTGCAGCTGCGAGGTCCGCGCGAACGCTGTGCCACTGGTGCCCAGCGAGATCACCACATCACCGTCACCGATCCCGAGCCCGAGCGCCGCCGCCGCATTGTCCCCTGCACCCACACCGACGACCGCACCCGATGCGGTGCGTCCGGCACTCTCGGACGGTTCCAGCACCGTCGGAAGCTCCGGGGTCCGGTCGCGAAAGACACTGGCCAGCAGGTCTTCTCGATACCGACCCGACACCGCGGACCAGTACCCGGTACCCGAGGCGTCACTGCGATCGGTGGTGGGTGCGGCATCCCCACCACCACGCAATCGCCAGGTGAGGTAGTCGTGCGGCAGCATCACCCGGGTGACGCGGTCGGCGAGTTCGGGTTCGTGGTCGGCCATCCAGCGCAGTTTCGCGGCGGTGAGTGCGGCTACCGGAACGCTGCCGACCGCGTCCAGCCACGCCTGCGGTCCGCCCAGCTCCGCGATGAGGTCGTCGGACGCTTCGGCGGATCGGACATCGTTCCACAACAACGCATCTCGCACGGGCTGCCCTGTCGCGTCCAGCGCCACCAAACCGTGCTGCTGGCCGGCGATCGACACCGCGTCCACCGAATCGAGCAGCCCCTCCCCCGCCTGCTGCAACGCGGTCCACCACGCCTCGGGTGCGACCTCGGTCCCCTCGGGGTGCGGTGCGTGCCCGCGCCCCAGGACCGCACCCGTATCCGCGTCACACACAACGACCTTGCAGGATTGGGTGGAGCTGTCCACCCCGGCGACCCTCGCCATCTATCCGCGCGGCGCGATCTGGATCTTGCGGCCGACGCCGTCCCGAAATGCTTGCAGCGCATCGGAAAAGCGGTCCAGGCCGAAGGTGTGGGTGATAATGGTGTCGGCGTCGACGGCGCCCTTGCAGACCAGGTCGACGGCGCGGCCGAAGCTGTGTACCACCGCCATCGAACCGACGACGGTGATCTCGTCGTTGTAGATGCGGAACGGCGAGACCGACGCCATCGCGTCGCCGGGTGCCACACCGAACTGCTGGTAGGTGCCGCCGCGGCGGACGCGGGTGAGGCCGTCCTCGATCGCGGGGATCGCGCCGGTGCAGTCGATGACGACCTCCCAGCCGTGCGGGCGGTCGAATTCGCCGGCGTTGGTGGCGACGGCATCCGCGCCGAGGGTGCGGGCGATCTGCAGGCGGTCGGTGTTGAGGTCGACCACCGACACCGATGTCGCGCCCGCGGCGACCGCGAGTTGCAGCATCATCAGGCCCATCGTGCCGGCGCCATAGATCAGGTAGTGCGAGCCCAAAATTCTTGGAAGCCCGTCGAATCCGTGCACGGCACAGGACAGTGGTTCCACCAGTGCGCCGTGCGCGGCGGGCAGATCGTCGGGGAGCCGATAGCAATTGGCCTCCGGAACCGTGACGTATTCGGCCATCGCGCCGTCCACCGTATCGCCGATCGCGCCCCACTGTTCGCACAGGTTGCCGCGGCCGATGCGGCAGTAGTGGCAACCGCCGCAGAACAGGGACGGGTCGACGGCAACCTTCTCGCCCGCCCTCGGTCCGTCGACGATGGTGCCGCTGAACTCGTGGCCGGGCACGAGAGGATAGGGGGCGGGCGGGAATTCGCCCTCGACGATGTGGATATCGGTGCCGCAGATGCCGACCGCCGCCACCTCGACGATCACCTCACCCGGGCCGGGAGTCGGGTCAGGAACGGTCTGCACCGAGAACTCGCCGGGTTTCTCGATCACCAACGCGCGCATCAGTTTTCCCTTTCCTGGTACCACCATGCGGTGGTCGCGATATCGGCCTCCGCCAAAGGCAGATACCGCGCCTGAGTGTCCTCGTCCTGCCAGCCCAGCGCCTGCAGCGTGACCCGCAGCTCCTCGTGGAAACGGATCGGGTCGCGCACATGCCATCTGTACATGCCGAATCGCTGACGCTGCGTGTAGATCTCGTCGTACGGAAGTACCTGGTGCAGGCCGAGATACGGGCTGGAATAGTCGCGGTAGACGCCGTCGAGGTCGAAGTTCCAGGCGCCGCCGAAATAGTCCTCGGTGCCGGTGCCGCAGATCGTCGGGAAATCCTCGTCACCGTCGAGATGGAATTTGATCTCGCCCTCACCCCACCAGCCCGGTGCGTTCGGTGCGATCGCCAGATAGGTGCCCACATACCGTCCGCGACCGCGGATCTCGTCGACGATGGTGTGCACGGCCGGGGTCCCCAGCGGATTACTTTGCCGCCTTTGGCAATGCAGGTAACCGGCATCCTCGGGTACTTCTGTCTCGTCGTAGGTGAGCTGATAGTAGACCGGGACAGATCGCTCTGTCGGGTTGTGCAGGGCGACGCGGGCTCGGTTGCGGAAAGGCATGGGCCAGTAGCTGTTCAGGCCGCCGGCGGGCGCGACCACCACCATCTCCGAACTGACCAGTGCCAGCTCGTCCCAGCCGTTGCAGAAGAAATCGCCCAGCGGGACCTCGATCGACGGCCGCTGCTCGTCGTCCCAGTAGAACCTCAACGTCAAATGCCGCAGCACCGTGCGTTCGGTGGTCAGCCAGAAATGCCGGATCACGCCCGGACCGGACACGTCGGCCAATGTCGCGGTGGATCCGGCCGCCAGATCGATCGACGGTGACACCTTCCAGCCCACACCCAGATCGCGTGCCGCGTGCGAGCCGGTGCCGGTATCGGCCCGTCCACCCCCACCCGCCTCGCCGGTCGGATTCTCCGGGCTGATCGAGCGGGTGCGTGCGTTGTCCAGACGCCAGAGCTCAGCCATGCCCCAGACATATCATTCGGGGACGGTCTTCGGTGGAGTTCCACTCGATCTCGCCAGCCGTATCCAGGCTGTACATGATCCCTGTACAGTCGTTGCTATGCGTCAGATCTCTTACACCGAAGCTCGCGCGACCCTGGCGAAGGTGCTGGAGGCGGTGACCGATGACTTGGAAGAAGTTGTTGTCACCCGCGGCGGCCATGAGCCGGCGATCGTGGTCTCGCTGCGTGAATACGAAGCGCTGAAGGAAACCGCGCACTTGCTCGGCACCCCCGCCAACGCCCGCCACCTGCAACGGGGACTCGACGAGTTCGCGGCGGGCGGGTTCGTTCCGGGCGAGCCCATTGCGCCCGACGATGATTCGGCCGGTGTGGCGTGAAGCTGCAGTTCTTCAGCGAGGCATGGGACGATTACGTCTGGACGGTCGCCGATGATCGCGCGGCAGCCCGCAAGATCAACAGATTGTTCGACGACATTGCCGTGAACGGACAAGCCGATGGGATCGGTAAACCGGAACCACTCATCCACAGCCTGGCCGGATGGTGGTCGCGGCGCATAACCCAGGAGCACCGACTGGTGTACCGACTCGACGGTGAGGTCATCCAGGTTCTGTCGTGCCGCCACCACTACGAGTAAGGACCGTGCGCCGAATTTGCCTGACACCCATACCTATATGTTCGAAGCGGCGCTCGCCAGAGTTCACGGGGCAGCGTGGGGCTGCGAAACTCGGACATCAGCACCACCCTCCAGAGAGTATGCATTTCGTAGGCTAAAACCCTACGAAATGCATACTACCGAAGCCCGCCCATGGCTGCGTCAGATCACTAGCCTCGAAATCTCTCGATACGATTCGAGGTGTCGGTTCGACCGTCACGTGAAGTAGCGCTGCTGAACCAGAGCGGAGGCCAACTGCCGGTGCGCTTCGGAGTGAGTCGACGACGTGCGTCGGCAAGGAGGCCTGAGAGCTCGGATTCGGGTAGCTCATCAATCAGCTGATGCAATTCCTCGCGGTACGGACTCACGTTGCCGTCCGATGTTGTTCTGCGGCAAGGAAATGCGCGATATCTGTGGTCGACTCGTACAGGTGGCGGTAGTGGCGGTAGTAGGTTTCGTAGCGGGCCGTGCGGTCCTGGTCCGGCTCGATGATGGAGGTCACCGGGTTCCAGGTGGAGGTGTCGATTCCTGCCGCCTCGGCGGCCAGCATGGCGTCGCCGAGGCAGGCGCCGATGGTTTCGGCGGGAAGTTCCTGTGGTAGGCCGGTCACGTCGGAGACGATGTGGGTCCACAGGCCGCCTTTGGTGCCGCCGCCGACGGCGACCAGGCGGCGGGCGCGGCCGCCGGCGTCGGACATGGCTTCCAGGTTGTGCCGGACCCCGTAGGCGGTTCCTTCCAGGGCGGCGCGGTACAGCTCGGCGTCACCGTGGCTGGTGGTGAGGCCGGCGATGATGCCGCGGGCGTCGGGGTCGAACAGGGGGGTTCGTTCGCCGGCGAAGTACGGCAGCATCAGCAGGCCTCGGCTGCCGGCCGGGACCTTGTCGGCCGCCGCCACCAGGTCGCCGAATTCTCGGCCGACCAGGCGGCGCAGCCAATCGGTGACCGCGCCCGAGGTCGCCATTCCCGCTGCCAGCGAATAGGTTTCGGGCCAGACACCGCAGGTGCCCCACAGGCCGGGGTGTGGTTGCGGCTGGGTGAGGATCTGGACCAGGAACATGGTGGTGCCGTACATGACCATCGCGTCGCCGGGGGCGCGCACGCCTACGCTGGCGGCTTCGGCCCAGGCGTCGACCGTGCCCGTGGTGACCGGGAGTCCCTCCGGAAGTCCGGTTGCGGCAGCTCCTTCCGTACTCACCCGGCCCACAACCTCTGTGGGCCAGGCAAGTTCGGGCAACACCAAACCAGGCGCGCAGTGTTCGGACCAGTCACTCGCCCATTCCCGTTTGCGCAGGTCGTACATGGGTGTGCACTGGCTCGCCGAGTGATGGTCGAGTACGTATCTACCGGTCAACCGGTGCACAAGAAGGGAACTCGCCATCAGCAGCATGCGAGTGTCCGCGTAGACCTCCGGCTCGTGGCGAGCCAGCCAGCGCAGCTTCGGCCCCACAGCCTGGCTGGTCAGCGGTGAGCCCGCCCGTTCGAGTACCGCCTCGGCACCCAATTCCGCTGTCAGCTCGTCGATTTCGACGGTGGCGCGGGTGTCGACCCCGTACAGGATGGCCGGGCGCAGCGGATTTCCCCGTGCGTCGGCGGGCAACACGCACGGGCCGATACCGCTGATCCCGAGACCGTCCAGCCGAGCACCGGCGGCGGCATCGACCAATTCCCGTGCGATGGCGACGAAGTCGGCCCACCACACGGTTTCCGCGTCGTGTTCGAACCAGCCCGGTCGCGGTGTCGACACCCCGTGCGGACGCTCGGCCCGCGCGCGGATCGTGCCGTCGGCGTCGGCGAGCACACCCTTGGAACTGGATGTGCCGATATCGATTCCGATGAACATGACTCAGCGCGAGAACTCGTCCACGGTGACACCCAGCTGCGCGCACGCGGCGCGCACCACACCGCGATGATCACCGGGCACGGCGTGAATGTGGTTGGCGCCGAACCGGGACAGAAAATCCTCGGCGGGTGCGTCCAGGCGCGCGAAGGCGTGCGGCCATTCGCGGGTGGACTGGCGCATCAGCTCCTCGTTGGTGGCGTCGTCGTAGGTCTCGAAATCGCCGAGCATCAACTGCATTCGGTAGTTGCCGTCATTGCGGGTCAGCCGGGCCAGTGTCATCTGCCCCGGTGCGGCGAGATGTTGGACGGACGCACCGCCGGCGGGGAAGAAGAACACCTCGGGGTACAGATTGACCCGGGACAGGTTCTCCGCCGGATCGTCGCTGCGGGCGGCGAACCAGGTGGCGTGCTGGCCGGAGTTGCACAGATCCCAGATATCGCGGTCGGCGTGGTAATGCCGGACATCGGCGAACAGCACCGGTGTGCCCGAAATCTGTTTCAGCAGTTGCATTGTCAGCGCACCGTCCATATCCGCCTCGGTGGCGCACACATGCGTCGGCTTAGGACCGTTCCAGTCGTACGGGTCGTTGAGGAACGCCTCCGTAATGTCCATGGTGGCGAAGTACTGGGTCAGTTCGGGCTGACCCTTGATACCGGAGAAGTCGATATTCCATTCGTCGATCAGTTCACGCACCGCCAGGTAGGAGCGGATCTGGCGCTCCAGCAACTCCGGGGTGAGTTTGGCGCCGTCGTAATGCACCCCCGCGGTGGTCTTCTCCAGCCATTCCCGGGCCTTCACCACCTCGGCGGCGTCGGCGAGTTCGGCGCGGCGCACGATCTCCCACTGGTCGATCTCCTCGACGTCGACGCCGAAAATGCGTTGCCACTGATCGGTATTCGCGACGGCGGTGTTCATGCCCATCGGCCGGCCGCCGAACCGGCCGAACGTCGAACCGCGCAGGCTGGACACTGCCCCGGCGGCAGCGGCCTGGATACCGATCTTTCCGATCAGATCCGGGTCGGCCGGGTCGCCCCACAGCCGGGTGTGCTCGCGACCGATCTGGTCCAGTGCTCCCCCGGCCGCCAGCATGCCGACCATTCCGGGCTGGACCGGGTCGATATTGGACAGCAGCAGCAGCGCGCCCGGCGTCGCACCCTGGACGAGCATGGTGAAGTGCGGGAACGCCCAGACCGCGTAGTGCAGCACGGTCAGATCGACGCCGGCCGCGGCCACCTCGCGGGCCACCGAGACGGCGAGGGTGTTGGTGCTGACCGGGGCCGAACCGCGGACCACCTCATGTCCGGCGGAGGTCAACTCGGCGACGAGCCGGTCCTCATTGGTGCGGATGAACTCGACTATGCCGTCGTGCACATAGTCGCGTCCGTCGGAAATACTGATCACACCGATACGTGCCACGCCGGATCCCTCCAAGAGACGAACGGTCGGAGTACTCACTCGCGCACCCGATGGCGGTGTCCGGGCCGCGCACTAGACATATCACTCAGGGTGCGGTCTGCGGTGGAGTTCCCCCGATCTCGAGGTGTGCCAGCGACACTCCGCCCTGCCCCCATCCGGCGTGGGTGATCCACCAGCGGTCGTCGTCCCGGACCACCTCGGCGGCATGGGAGGGGATGTGGCCGACGCTGTCGGCGACGTCGAAGTGGAATGGGTTGTCGCTGCGGAAGACTTCGGTGCCGACATAATCCGGCCGGGGACCGATGAACAGGTACCACCACTGTCCGTCCTGCAGGACGTACGGGGATTCGGTGGGGCCGGCCTCGGTGCCCTCGGTCGGGTCGGTGTAAGCGATCTGCCGCTCGCCCCAATGCAGGAGGTCGGTGCTGATGCGGTAGGCGACGACGTGGTGGCCGCCGGTCGGGGCGCTGTTGGCGCAGTAGTACATCACCCACCGGTCGCCGATGCGAGTCACCATCGGATCGCGGGCGTCGTAGCCGTCGCGGAACAGCGGCCCCTCGGGTACTCGGGTCCATCGGAACAGATCCGGCGAGGTGGCCAGGTTGATGGCGGCGGCGGTGCGGTCGTCACCGCCACCGGCATAGAACATGTAGTACCGGCCGTCTGCGCTGATCACATGCGGGGCCCACAGATGCGTCTCGCCGTAGTCGCGGTCGACGTGCAGTGCGCTCTCGTGTTTGGTCCACGGTCCGTGCGGGCGGTCGGCGGTGGCGTGCGCGAATTCGATTTCGTCGAACGGGTCCGCGGGTTCGGGATGGGTGATGCCGAACAGATGCCATCTCCCGTCCTCGGCGCGAATCAGCGTGTGGTCGTTGATGTACCACGCACACGATTCACCCACGCTCGGGTCGTAGATCCGCTGGAACTCTCCGGCCTGAACTGTGTTCCGCATCGTCACGGCACCGAGTATGCCAACCGATCGCCGCGGATCTCGGACGGGTCGGCGCGGCTTGGTCGGGGTGCATGTCAGGCGGTGCGGCGGGGTTGCTCCGGAAGTGCGGGCACGGTGTCGCCGCCGGCGCGAGCTACCAGGGCACAGCGCAGATACCACAGCCCCTGACTTCCGGACAGGTCGATTCCCGTCAACCGGCCGATTCGGCGGAGCCGGTAATCGATGGTGTTGGGGTGGATATGCAGCAGGCGTGCGGTGCGTTTGCGATTCATATCGGTCTGGAAAAATACGCGCAGCGTTCGCAGGAGTT
>JAFMQT010000402.1 GCA_017354515.1 Nocardia sp.
TCGGTGCGCCCCAGATAATCCAGTTCACCATCAACGGTCCACACCACCAGATCACCCGTCCGGTACATCCGCCGACCGGTATCGAACGGATCGGCCACGAACCGATCCGCGGTCAGATCCGCACGCGCCACATAACCGCGCGCAAGCTGATCACCCGCCAGATACAACTCACCGGCCACCCCCACCGGAACCGGCCGCAACCGCGAATCCAGCACATACACCCGCGTGTTGAACACCGGCCGACCGATCGGCACCGACTCCACATCGGCATCGATCACCTCGTGATAAGTGACATCCACCGCGGCCTCGGTCGGACCATACAAATTGTGCAACCGGGCACCGGTGAGCTCACGCAGCCGATGCGCCGTCGACGCGGGCAGCGCCTCACCCGAGGCGAAGATATTGCGCAGCCCCAGCGACCGCGCCCGCGTCCCGTTCTCGACCGCCAACGTCGCGACGAACGCGGCCAGCATCGACGGCACGAAGTGCATAACCGTCACGCCCTGTGCCGCGATCAGGTCGGCCAGGTACGCCGGATCTCGATGTCCGTCGGGCCCCGCGAGCACCATCCGCGCACCGACCTGCAAGGGCCAGAAGAACTCCCACACCGACACGTCGAACGTCGCCGGAGTCTTCTGCAGCACCACGTCGTCGGCGGCCAGACCGTATTGGGCGTGCATCCACACCAGGCGGTTCACGATCGCGGCGTGCGCCACCGCAACCCCCTTCGGGCGCCCGGTGGAACCGGAGGTGAAGATCACGTAGGCGGTGTTCGACGGCCGCAGCGGGGCCGTCCGGTCGGCGTCGGTCAGCGGGCCGGCGGCATAGCGGGACAGATCCAGCCGGTCGATGCGCACCTGCGGCACCGATGCGGAGTGGCCGGTGCCGGAATCGATGCCGGACAGATCCTCCCCGGAGGTCAGCACGCAGACCGGTCGCGCGGTGGCCAGGATGTACTCGGTGCGCTCGGCCGGATGGTCCGGATCCAGCGGGACATAGACCCCGCCCGCGGCGACGACCGCGTACATACCGGTCACCAGGTCGATCGAACGCCGCATACCCAGTGCGACAAGCGATTCCGGGCCGACGCCCTGTCCGATCAGCCAGCGGGCCAGCCGGCGCACCCGGGCGGCGAACTCCGCATAGGACAGACTGGTCCCCTCGAAGGTCAGCGCGGTCGCCTCGGGGGTGCGCACGACCTGCGCCTCGAACAGCGAGACCAGGGTGGCCGGGGCATCGTCGGAAACCGTCGGCAGGGCGGCGGCGATGGGGAATTCGGTGTCGTTCCACCGCCTCAGCACCCGATCGCGCTCGGTCGCGTCCAGAACCGGCAGCGCCCCGATCTCGATCCCCGGATCGGACGCCACCGCCGCGAGGATCCGCAGGAACCGTTCGGCGAAGGTCTTCGCGAAGGCGGTGTCGAACAGGTCGGTCGCGAAGATCAGCTCCGCGGCCATACCGGATTCGCCGGCGGTTTCGCTCAGCGCCAATTGCAGGTCGAATTTCGCGCTCTGCGCGTCTATTTCGAGTTCATCGACGGTCAGGCCGGGCAGTTCCACCGTGGTGCGGCCCAGGTTCTGGAACGACAGCATGACCTGGAACAGCGGATGCCGCGACGCCGAACGCACCGGATCGAGCACCTCGACCAGCCGCTCGAACGGCACATCGGCGTGCGCGAAGGCACGCAGATCGCGCTCGCGCACCTGGGCCAGCAGATCGGTGAAGCGGGCGCCGGGTTCGACGGTGGCACGCAGCACCAGGGTGTTGACGAACATGCCGATCAGATCATCGAGTGCGCGCTCGCCGCGACCGGCGACCGGAATGCCGACCGGGATGTCGTCGGTGCCGCTGAGGCGGGCCAGCAGCGCCGCGAACGCCCCGTGCACCACCATGAACAGGGTGCTGTGCTGGGCCTGGGCGAGCCGATTCAGCGCGCTCACTGTCTCGGCCGGAACCTGGAACCGGTGGGTTCCGGCGCCGTAGGTCGGCGCCGCCGGACGCCGACCGGTCGAGATGCGTAGTTCGTCCGGCAGATCCGCCAGAGCCGCCTGCCAATAGGCCAGCTGCCCGGAGATCACCGAGCGCGGATCGGTCTCCGAGCCCAGCGAATCACGTTGCCACTGCGCGTAATCGGCGTACTGCACCGCGAGCGGAGCCCAGCCGGGTTCGGATCCGTCGCTGCGCGCCAGGTAAGCGGTCACCAGATCGCGCACCAGCACGTTCATCGAGACACCGTCACCGGTGATGTGGTGAATCACCACGACCAGGACATGCTCCCGCGCGCCCAGCCGGTACAGCCGAACCCGGATCGGCGGCATACCGGCGACGTCGAAACCGGAGCCGGTGAATTCGGCGATCGCCTCCGCGAGTTGCGCCTCGGTGATATCGATCAGATCCGGTTCCGGTACCGCGCGAGCCGACGACAGCACCCGCTGATATGCGGTTCCCTCGTGAGAGGGATAGATGGTCCGCAGCGATTCGTGCCGGAAGACCAGGTCTCCCAGGGCGATTCGCAGCGCGTCCACATCGAGAGCACCGGTCAGCCGGACCGCGGCCGGAATATTGTTCGCCGCGGAGTCGGTGTCGTAGCGGTTGAGGAACCACATCCGCTGCTGCGCCAGCGACAGCGGCGGATATTCCGGACGCGGCCGGGCCACGAGCTCCTGGCGCACACCGGACCCGACATGCGATTCCACCCGCTCGGCCAATCCGGCCACCGTGGGCGCCTCGAAGACCGCGCGCACCCCGACCTCGGTCACCAGCGCGGCACTCAATCGGGCCGATACCTGGGTGGCGATCAGCGAGTTGCCGCCCAGTTCGAAGAAGTCGTCGTCCACACCGACCGGGTGCTCGGCGCCCAGTCCCAGCACCTCGGCGAAGACGGCCGCGACGATCTCCTCGACCGGAGTGGAGGGGGCGCGGAATTCGCGTTCGGCGAAGACCGGCGCCGGCAACGCACGACGATCCAGTTTCCCGTTGGGACTCAACGGCATCGCGTCGAGCGTGACGATCGCGGCCGGAACCATATAGGACGGTAGCCGCCGGACCAGGTGCGTATGCAGCCCGTCGGTGTCGACGGTTCCGGCAGCCGGCACCACATAGGCGGCCAGCTGATCGCCGCGGCGCGGGTCCGAGCGCACCACCACGACCGCCTGGGCGACCGAATCATGTTCGGTGAGCGCGGATTCGATCTCACCGAGTTCGATGCGCAGACCCCGGACCTTGACCTGGAAGTCGGTGCGGCCCAGATACACGATCGCACCGTCACCGTCGCGGCGGACCAGGTCGCCGGTGCGGTACATGCGCGCACCGGCCGCGTCGAACGGATCGGCCACGAACCGGTCGGCGGTCAATTCCGGGCGGCGCAGATAGCCGCGCGCCACCTGCGCACCGGCCAGATACAACTCACCGGCCACCCCCGGCGGTACCGGGTGCAATCGGGAATCCAGTACGTACGCACGGGCATTCCACACGGGTGTGCCGATCGGGACCGCACCGCGCACGCCGTCCACCGCCTCGGCGTGGGTGGCGTGCACGGTGAATTCGGTGGGGCCGTAGAGGTTGAACAGCCGGGCCGAACCAACCCGCCGGAAGGCCTCGACCACATCGGAGGTGAATGCCTCACCGGCCACGAACAGTGTGCGCAGCGAGGTCAGCGCTGCCGGATCGACCACACCGGAGAAGACGGTGAGCATCGAGGGCACGAACGAGGTCATGGTGACCTGCTCGAGGGCGATGACATCGGCCAGATAGCGCGGATCGCGGTGACCGTCCGGTGCGGCCACGATCAGGCGGCCGCCCACCGACAGCGGCGCGAACAACTCCCACACCGAGACATCGAAGGTCGCCGGGGTTTTGAACAGCACCGCGTCATCGGCACCGATCCCGTATTCGCCCACGATCCAGCGGATCTGGTTCACGACCGCGGAATGCGGTACCACCACGCCCTTGGGGCGGCCGGTCGATCCGGAGGTGAAGATCATGTAGGCGGAGTTGGCGCCGTGCAGCGGCGCGCGTCGATCCGCGTCGGTCAGCGGTGTCACGGCGTATCCGGACAGATCCAGCTGATCGACCCGCAGCACCGGCACATCCGGCCCCAGCTCGAGATCGCCGGCGTCGGCGGAGGTGGTCAGGACACAGACCGGCGCCGCGGTATCGAGGATGTAGCCGACCCGCTCGGCCGGCTGGTCCACATCCAGCGGAACGTACACACCACCGGCCTCGAGCACCGCGTACACCGCGACCACGAAGTCCGGTGAGCGCCGCATCCCCAGTGCGACCGGGGTTTCCGGGCCGACGCCACGCTCGACGAGCAGCCGCGCCAGCGACCGCACCCGAACCGCGAAGTCGGTATAGGTCAGCGACAGTTCGGATTCGGGGTCGACCAGTGCGTCGGCCTCGGGGGTGGCCGCGGCCGCCGCCGCGAACAATTCGGGAAGGACCGTCGCCGAACCGATTTCGTGCCGGGTGCGGTTGCGACCGGACACCTCGAGCTCGGTCTCGGCGGCATCCAGCAGCTCGATATCGCCGACCGGCACGGCCGGATCGGCCAGGATTGCCGCCAGGATCCGATCCAGCCGCCGGGCGAATCCGGCGATCGTCGAT